>CALSBD010000347.1:0-4292 GCA_943373055.1 Rhizobium sp. Q54 | reverse complement strand
ACCGGCCGATCCCGTGGTGTCGAGGGCACGCTTACTCGGCCAATCGCAACGCCGAGATCTCGCGGCCAATCTTTTCGAACGTCGAGATCAGGTCCGCGCCGGACGAGGCGGAGAACGCGTGGTCTCGGGTGGTCGCACAGTCGCGGAAGATGTTGGCTGTCCGCGCGGTCCGGATCGCCCCAGTGGGATCGAACAGCACCGTGTAGATGGTGATCTCCTCGGGCGTATCGCGCCGGCCCTTCACGGTGCGGCACAACGTCTCGAGCTTGTCGTCCAGCCGCGACGTCATGGTGGCGATATCGCGGGTGCCAAGCCGCTGCTTATCGGCATAGCCGACCGCCGTGTAGTCCGAGCGGTTATAGCCCACCGAGCGCTGCGGCACGACTTCGTTCATGCCGTCGGTCATCAACACGATGATCTTGCGGCGCTTGCGATCCGGCGGGCCGCCTTCGGTGAACGGCGCGCCGGGGGTGAGCACGCGCCACGCCCAGGCCAGACCTTCCACCGAGTTGGTCCCCGAGCCGCCATAAACACGCAGATCATCAATCGCGTTGTCGAGCGTGGCACGGGTGTTGGTCAGCGGCACGATCGGGTCCGGGCAGCCACTGTTGGGGTCTTGCTGAATATAGGCGGCGTTGTCGAGCTGCTGCAGCGACGTCGTCCAGTACTTCCAGACATAGGCCTGTTCCTGGTGATTGCCCCAGCTGCGCACCCGAGCCGGTCGGGAGAAAGTGCGCAGATAGTTGAGGCGCGTCGAGTTGGTCGACGTCGTCGCGGTTTGCTCGTCCGGCCACAGATAGGGCACGAACAGCGTGTCCGGGTTGCCGGCCGACGGCACCGTATCCTGGATGTCGTAGGGGCTCGGCCGCGCCTCGACACAGCCACGCCACTCCACGCCCATCGCGTGGAACAGGTGGAAGTGGTTGACCTTGGAGGGCGTGCGCCGATTGCAATCCACCGGCACGCCGGCGACCGGCGCGGGGCCATAGCCCGCGGCCTGCGGCGTGGCGCGGTAGAGCGCATCGTAGCGCGGGCCATACTTCGACGAGCGCGCCTCAGCAGACGACACGCCGACCAGCTCGGCCAGGATGCCACCGGCCGTATCGACCGCGTCCTTGGCGACCGAGGCGAGCGTCGGTGCATCAGGCGCCGGCGGCAGCGACCCCAGATCCGGGCTCGGCGGTGGCGAGGGGGGCGGCGGCGACGGAGGTGGCGGCGGTGAGGGCGGCGGCGGCGGCGACGGCGGAGACGGCGGCCGCGGCGGGGGCGGCGGGCTCCATGACACCGGCGGCGGCGGCGGGGGCGGCGGCGGGTTGCACGAGACGTCGCTGTCGCCCAGCCACACATTCTCAAACGCCTCGCCATGGAAGCGCGCGTCGGCGTTGGTATCCATGAACGACATCACATTGGGCGCGTCGCCGATGTTGACCGTCGCCACATACGGCACGATCGAGGCGCGCACCCGGCGCGAGGTCGCCTGCCCGGCGAACACGCCGCCAATCAGATTGCGCGCGGCGACCTTGAGATCATCGATGTTGTTGCGCATCGAGCCGGTGACGTCGAGGGCGATGACCACCTCGGCCTCTTCGGTGCCGGTGGTGGCCACCGATCGCACGCCATACTCGATTACATCGAGGCCGAAGATACCCATGAAGTTGGACGGCCGTCCGCCCATCGAGGTGAGCGTCACCGACGAGCGATCCTCCGAGATCGTCATCGTGTAGGTGAAGCCGCGCAACGCCTCAGGCAAATTGTTCTTCAAGTAGGCGTCGACCACTCGCCGCACCTCGACGTCGGTCTTGTCCAGCTCGCGGGTGCCCGCCAAGGCGGCTGCATCCAGCGCGTCTTGCAGGTTGGCGCGTTCGCGATAGACGCTGCCGAAGTCGACGGCCGCGCCGGCAAGCCCAATGATGGGGATCATCGACAGCGCGAAGATCACCGCCGTCGTACCCGAGCGGTTGGCGGAGAACCGGCTGAGCGTATCGGGCAAAGGCGACAACGCTGTCGTCGCCTTCGCACCATCGCTCAGATGGGACAGTATTCGATTGATCATCCCGCGGGTCATCCGGTGTGGCCTTCTCGTTGTCACGTCGGGTGCCAAGTTGGGCACGCAGCGATCGCGACGTGTTGACCTTACCAGCGGACCATAAAATAAAACGCCCTCACTTGACTACAATTGTCGCCAATTGCGATGAACGGATCCTTTTAAAATACATGGGACTTTCTTGATATTATTTTACACTTCATTAACTATAGCGAGACGCTTGGCTCAACATGTTTCGCCCGCCGCGCGCCGATCATCGAACCAGCCAGCCATAAAGTCGACGAACGCGCGCACCTTGCCCGACAGGTGGCGACGGTGCGGATAGACGGCGAAAATGCCCAGGGCAGGCGGCTCATAGGCTTCCAAAATCGGCTGAATCCGCCCCTCCTCGATATCGCGGCGCACCAAGAAATAGGGCGTGCGCGCGATCCCAAGCCCGCGCAGACCAGCAAGCCGCACGGCGGCCGGTGAGTTGACCTCGACCCGCCCTTTCACGCTCACCGCTTGGCGATGACCATCAACCTGAAACGGCCAGCTTGAGCGGCCACGGAAGTTGGTGTCGATCACGCAGGGCCGTTCGGCCAGATCAGCGGGCGTCGAAGGCTCGCCGACCCGCGCGATCAGATCCGGCGTCATCCAGGTGATAATACGAAACGACGCGAGCCGGCGGGCGATCATCGAGCTGTCGCCCAGCTCCGAAATCCGGATCGCGACATCGAAGCCTTCTTCCACAAGGTCAACGAAGCGATCCTCGCAGCGCAGATCAATCGCAATGAGCGGATTGGCATCCAGAAACGCCATGATGCCATCGCCCAGCATGCCGTCGGAAAAAGTGCGCGGCCCGGAAATGCGCAACAGCCCTTTGGGATCCCGGTGAATGTCGGACACGTTGGCCGACAGATCGGAGATGCGCTGCAGGATCTCGGTGACGTCGCGATGATAGACCTGCCCCACTTCGGTCAGCGACAACTGGCGCGTCGTGCGATTGAGTAGACGGACCCCGAGCTCATCCTCTAACTCTTTGACATATTTGGAGATCAGCGCCTTCGACTTGCCCATGCGGCGCGCGGCTGCGGAAAATCCACCCGCGTCAACGACCTGAATGAAGGCTTGCATGCGCGTGAGGGCGTCCATGAATTGTCTCCTGTTTGATGAACAATGAGGTCAATGTTTGGCAAATTGTCAATATCCCGCCCGTGCGCCATCTTCCGCTCATCGCCGCGGACACCACCGGACGGCGACCCCCTTTCAGGCCGCGGACGGCGGCCTTTTTGACCATCAACGGCGCCGGCGTGTCCGGCCGAGGAGACTTGCCATGATCGATCAATCCTTGCCTTCCAATGCCCCCGCGCTCGGCGCTTTCGTGCTGCGCGTCGCCCTTGGCGTGATGTTCCTGGCCCACGGCCTGCTCAAGGTCGCCGTGTTCGGGATCGCCGGCACCGTCGGCTTTTTTGAAAGCCTCGGCCTGCCGGCCATCGCGGCCTACTTCACCATCGTCGCCGAGATCGCCGGTGGCGTCGCGTTGATCGCCGGCTTCCAGACCCGGCTTGTCACCTTGATCCTACTGCCGGTGATGCTGGGCGCCACCTGGGTGCACGCGGGCAATGGCTGGCTGTTCAGCGCGCCCAATGGCGGCTGGGAATACCCCGCGTTCCTGACGCTAGCCATGGTCGCCCAGATCCTGTTGGGCGCCGGCGCCTATGCGGTCGACACCGCCCGCTCGACCGGCCGCGTGGCGCAACCGGCTGAGTGATCCTGCGATCCTCACCCCTTCCCCGCGCGACGAGGCCCCGGCTTCGCCGCGCGGCGAGCGCGTGATCCCCATAAGTGGACACCGCTTACGTGGGTAAAGACCCCGCGTGACCAGAGACTTCGAGCGCCGATCTGATGCCTTCAGTTCGGCGCTTTACGGCTTGGTGTCACTGGTCACCTCGCCCTTCACGGTGCGCTCGCGATAGAGAAGATAAAGCCCGCTCGCCACCACGATGGACGCGCCGATCAGCGTCGCCGCGCCGGGCACATCGCCAAACACGATGTAGCCAGCCGCCACCATCCACAGAATTTGCGTGTACATGAACGGCGCGATCACCGGCGCCGGGGCGAGCCCGTAGGCCTTGATCACAAAAAAGTGCCCGCCCGCCCCCAAGACGCCCGTGAACAACAGCACCGTCCACGCCCACCCGGTCTCAGGCATCACCCACAGCGACGGCATGGCCGGCGTCAAAAGAATGACCGGGATGACGGCGGA
>CALSBD010000346.1:0-4297 GCA_943373055.1 Rhizobium sp. Q54 | reverse complement strand
CGTTTCAACGTCCATGGACAAACGCCCTCAGATTTGCAAGTGTGCAAATGTCGATCTGATTTGCGGCAAACGGTCAAGTGTTAAAATGCAAACTCTGTGGATAGCCCCGCGTGCTCAAACTCCGGTTTGTCGAAAGGCAAGCGGGGGTTTGTTTATGTCGCGCGACACCACACAAAGAGAGCGCAGCCGTCCGCCACGCAGCGCCCGCAATGCCGCCTTGCAGGCAGCTCAGCGCCGTTGGGTCGAGGCGCTGGCCAATGATCGCCAGCTCACCAAATCCGCGCTCGCCAAGGGCGCCGACCTTCAGCCGTCCACGCTCACGCGCCTATTTTCCGATGGCTACACCGGCCTGTTATCCCAAGCCGTGATCGACCAACTGGCCACCACTTACCAGGTTCCGGCCCCCGTTGTGACGTCGGATGAAGACGCGCCGCGCGTGGCGTTTGGCGATGCCGAAACGTTGGATTTCAGCGACACCGCGCCCAGCCTCGCGCGCATGGTCCGCGCCGCGATCGACGGTCACAACGCGGTCGATCCGTGGGTGATGCGATCTGACGCGCTTGAGGCTGCCGGCATCCTCGCCGGCGATATCATGCTTGTCGACCTCAACGCCCGGCCCGAGCCAGGCGACGCCTGTTGCCTTCAGTTGTTGGATCCTTATCCAGCGTTGCGCGGCCGCACGATCTGGCGCGTGTTCCAAGACGGGTTCTATGTCGCCGCCCGCTTTGCCCGCCTTCAGGCCGAGGCGCCGATCGCGGCCGGCAGTCCGGGCTTGGTTTTGCGCGGTGTCGTGGTCGGCAGCATCCGCCCGCATCGGCTTTCGCACCACATCACGTGATGCTGCAAATCGTGATTTGCATATTTGCAAATCGAAATTTGCATGTTAGCGTTCTCCCCAGTCGCTGCTTCGCGACATGGAGAGGACCATGCAACCCACCCCACAGCCCACATTTCCGTCGGTGTCCCCGATGGGCCGGGTCGCCGTCACGCGCGAGCAGATCGCCGCGGCGCTTGGCTATTCCCCCAGCTATGGCGCGCGCCTCGTCAGCGTGCTGATCCGCGATCACGGCTTTCCCCGCGCGCTGCCCGGCATGGCCGGCCGGTTCTCGTCGGCCGCGGTTGATTTGTGGATCGCCCACCACGCCGCCGTCTCGCTCCAATCCATCCGCGCGACCGTCCCCGAAGATCCGGCCTCCTCCCCGGATGCGTTCGGCCATCAGGTCGCGCCCGCGCCGGCCGACGTCCCCCGATCCGTCGGCCGGCGCCCCTCTTGCCCCGCATCCGCCGCCATGGCCCGCGCGTTCCAGGTGATCGAAGGGGGCCGCCATGACTTATGACCCCTTCAACGCCGGCCGCGATGCCCCGCGCGACTATGTCGAAGACCAATGGGCGCGCGCCGACGACGTGCCCACCTTGTGGGATTTCTCCGGCCCCACCTGGTTCGGCCTGGGCATGGTCGCCGGCTTCACCCTGGCGACCGCCCTTGCCGCCGCGATCATGGGAGGGTGGCTGTCATGACCCAAGCCCGCGCGATCACCGGCCGCAAGGCTGGCGTCATCCCCGACATTGCCCGCGCCGAGGCGCGCCGGCCAATTCCCACATCGACCGGCCGCGTCGCGGCCGTTCTCACCGGCCGGCATGGCGCGGTCGCCGTGTCGGTCGCGGTGCTCGCCGCGCTTGATCGCCTCGCCGGCGCCGACCGCTACAAGTCCCGCCCCGATCGCTGGACGTGCGGCGGCCGCGCCGACATCACCATCGCGCAAATGCAAATCCTCGAGCATCACGGCTTTGCATCGAGCTTCGCGATCCAAATGAGCGGCCGGTTCGCCGCGATCACCACCCTAGGCCGCGCCGCGCTCGCCGAGCACGAAGCCGCCAAAGCCAAACGGAGGCGCAAGCCATGAGCGTCTTTAAAATAAACGTCCAACCGCACAACATCGCCCAACAAGCTGCGGCGGACGAGTGCGTGTTCGCCAATTTGATGCTCAAGCTGGCGGAATGCATGCAAGAGGAAGACGATCCTTCATTCATCGGCTTGCGCGATTACTTGACAGCAGCGGATCTCGCGATCGTTCGCCGCTTCGCCTCTCACGTGATCACCCATATTGACCAACCGACGAAGGAAGAAAGCGATGACTGATCTCTCCGAAGTCGCCGTGATCAAGGCCGAGGCCAACGCCCACGCGCACCGCCTGTTCGCCATGATTGGCGCCCTCTCCGACGAGTGCGCCCAAACCATCAAGCTGGCCGAAAAGATCAACGCCCTGCATGATCGTCTTGCGGCCGAGAAGGTCGACAGCCTCTTGACCGAGGCCGACCGCAAGACCGGCTAACACCACCCCGGCGCGCGCCCGCCGCGCGCCGCCCCGTCCACCACCGGGATCTGTCACCATGCGCCGCCGCCCTGTCACGTCCGTCCGTATCCGTCATGTCGTTTGGCGCAATGGCCGCCCCCGCTTTTCGCCCGGCGCCGGCTTACGCGCGCTCGGCTTCACCGGCCGCGATCTCAAGGACGCGGCCGGCAACTGGTTTTCGATCGACCAGGCCACGCAGTGGATCGAAGCGCTCGAGCGCGAGATTGACGTGATGCGCGCCAAGGCGCGCCCGCGCCGCCGCCCGGCCGCGCCGCCGTCGATCGCCGGCAAGATCGCGCCGCCCCCGGTCCAGTCGCTCGGCCACGTGGTCGCCGAGGCGCTCACCCGCCGCGCCCACGCCACGCTTGATCCGGGCCAGGCCCGCGCCGCCAATGGCGCCCGCGCGCTGCCCGCGCGCCCCTTGGCGCCCAAGACGCTTGACTGGTACCAGAAACTCGCCAAGGCGCTGGCCAAGACCGCCCCGCACGCGTGGGCCATGCCCGCCGCTCAGGTCGACGCCGCCGCCGCCCGCGCGCTCTATGAGGAATTGAACGCCGCGATCGGCCACGCGTCGGCGCGCGGCATCATTGCCTTGTGTTCCATGGCCTGGGCCGATGCGCGCCGCCAGGGCACGCCGCCCACGCCGACCAATCCGTTTCAGGATCTTGGCATCCCGTCATCGCCGCCGCGTGTGCGAGTCGGCAGCCCCGACGAGATCGCCGCCCTCATTGCCGCGGCCGACGCCATCGGCCGGCCCGAGATCGGCGACATGATCATGATCGCCGTGTGGTCGGGCCAGCGCCAGGCCGACCGGCTCGAGCTCACCATGTCCGACCGCGTCGAGCTGCGCCAACACAAGACCCGCGCCGTCGTGTCCATCCCCATGGCCGGCCCCTTGGCCACGCGCCTTGCAGCCGCGCGCACCCGCCGCGCCGCCCGTGGCCTGGTCAGCTCGCTTGCCGTCATCGACGAGGCGACCGGCCAGCCCATGGCGCCCGGCACCTATCAGCGCCTTTACAAGCGCGTCCGCGCCCACGCCGCCAAGGCGTGCCCGTCCGTCGCCACCTTGAATGATCAGGATCTGCGCGACACCGCCGTCACCTGGCTCACCCGCGCCGGCTGCACCATCCCCGAGATCTGCGCCATCACCGGCCACGCGCTTCAGAGCGCCACGCAGATCCTCAAACACTACATGCTGGTCGACGAGACCATCGCCAACACCGCCATCGCCAAACTTACGCGATGGGCAGAAGGAGGGTAGGACTATGACGGAAGAACAGACAATGAAATCTGACGGCTTACCTGCCGCTCTTACTGTCGCCTTCCTCCGCCACATCAAGGAAGTCGTCGAAACTAAACTGGACAAGGCGAAAAAATTTGGGGCCGAAACAGAATGGAGCGAAGGGTTTCAATCCGCCTTTATCGACTTGATTGACGAGATTGATCACCTCATCAGCATCCATGAGGGGGCAACCGCGGCGCTTCAAAATGCAAATTCCGAGACCGAAAATCCGTGTTAACGCAAAACCCCAAACTCACGCGATGGGCAGAAGGAGGATAGGACTATGACAGAAGAAGAAATGGCGGACTTAACCGTTGCCGCACTTCCTGGCACGCTGCTTTATCACACGTGCCGACGAGTGGCCCGACTAAAACAGGGGCAGTGCATCGCGTTTAAGATGGACGCACTTCGCGACATTGGCCGCTATCATCACAACGGGGCAACCTTTGAACCGTGGCATCGCGTCCTTGAAAACATCATGGGGTCGGCATACACGCACAGCCTTGATGTGAGATACGAAAAGCAGGAAGTCATTTTTTGTCGGCATGCCGACACAGGCAAGCGCCGGTATTTTTCACCGGACATCCCAAAAGGAACAAACTGAAAACTGAAAAAGTCGCACGTGCGACTTTTTACCCCGCAAAAGTCGCACGCGTTCCCG
>CALSBD010000345.1:0-4311 GCA_943373055.1 Rhizobium sp. Q54 | reverse complement strand
CACCTCTACGACAAGAACCGCCCGGAAAACCTCGCCTTCCTGGAGCGGCTGCGGGCGCTGTTGTCGGAATTCCCAGGCTCCACCACGGTCGGCGAGCTCGGCACCGACGAGAACGTCTATCAAATGATGGCCGACTATACGAAGGACGGCGAACGCCTTCACATGGCCTATTCGTTTGAACTCCTGACCAAGCGCCATGAGGCAAGCCACGTGCGCCGCGCGGTGGAATCCATGGATAGCGGGCTCAAGTCCGGTTGGGCGAGCTGGGCGCTGTCAAACCACGACGTGCCACGCGTCGTCTCGCGCTGGGGCGGTGCGGACGATCCCGATCGCTTTGGCCCGCTCGCCGTCGCCCTCGTCTCGTCGCTGCGGGGCAGCCCGTGCCTCTATCAGGGCGAGGAGCTCGGTCTGACCGAGGCTGACATCCCGTTCGAACTGTTGCAGGACCCCTATGGCAAGCGGTTTTGGCCTGAATACAAGGGTCGCGACGGCTGCCGCACGCCGATGCCGTGGACCGAGGCCGACGGCGGCGCGGGCTTCACCAATGGCACGCCGTGGCTGCCCGTGCCGTCTGAACACCGCGTGCGCGCCGTGTCGGCCCAGGAGCGCGACCCCACGTCGGTGTTAAACCGGGTGCGCCAGTTCCTCTCCTGGCGGCGCGACCAACCGGCCTTGCGCGCGGGCACCATGACCTTCCTCGACGCGCCCGAGCCGATCGTGGCCTTCATCCGTGAGGACGGCGCGCAAAAGATCCTGTGCGTGTTCAATATGGGCGCCGACGCCACCGTGTTCCCGACCGAGGGCCTTGGGGCCCTGACAGCGCTCAACGGCCATGGGTTTGAAAGTGAAATGACCGCCAAGGGCCTGAAGCTGCCGCCCCGCGGCGCGGCGTTCATGCGCATGTGAGAGGAACCGCGCCCGCCCATGGGCGCGGCCTCTAACAAGGGACAAGCCGGCGCCGGTCCGGTGGGGAGGAAAAATGGCTGACGTGATCCTCAAGGGTATCCGCAAGGCCTTCGGCAAGGTCGAAACCATCCATGGCGTCGACCTGGAGATCAAGGACAAGGAATTCGTGGTATTCGTCGGCCCATCGGGCTGCGGAAAATCGACGCTCCTGCGCCTGATCGCGGGCCTTGAGGACATCACGGCCGGTGATCTTTTCATCGATGGCCAGCGGGTCAACGACAAGACGCCCAAGGAACGCGGCATCGCCATGGTGTTCCAGTCCTATGCGCTTTATCCGCATATGACCGTTTATGAGAACATGGCCTTCGGCCTGCAGCTCTCCAAGGTCGACACGCGCTCGATCGACGAGCGGGTGCGCCATGCCGCGAAGATCCTCGAGCTGACCCCCTTATTGGACCGCTTGCCCAAGCAAATGTCGGGTGGCCAACGCCAGCGCGTCGCGATCGGCCGGGCGATCGTGCGCGAGCCGAAGGTATTCCTGTTCGACGAGCCACTCTCCAACCTCGACGCGGCGCTGCGCGTGCAGATGCGTATCGAAATCGCCAAGCTGCACGCCAACATGGGCGCGACCATGGTCTACGTCACCCATGACCAGGTGGAAGCCATGACGCTCGCCGACAAGATCGTCGTTTTATCCGCCGGCAACGTGGAGCAGGTCGGCGCGCCGCTCGATCTCTATCACCATCCCAAGAACCGATTCGTCGCCGGCTTCATCGGCAGCCCGCAAATGAATTTCATCACCTCCACCGTTGAGGCCGCTGACGCGGCCGGCGTGAAGGTGGCGCTGCCCGGTGGTGGCTCAGTGGTCGCCAAGGTGGCGGGCGGCGGCGTGCGCGTGGGCGACAGCGTGACGCTGGGTATCCGGCCCGAGCACATGACCACGGACGTCGCCAGCGCGGACGGTCGCATCGATGGCGCGGTCGAGGTGGTCGAACAGCTCGGCGAGAGCCACTTTGTTTATGCGCGCCTTGCCGACAACACGCTGATCACCTTGCGCGCCAGCGGCGACAGCGACCTGCAGCCAGGTACGCGGCTCGCCATGGGCCTACCCGGTCACCAGTGCCATGTCTTTGTCGCAGACGGCGCCGCCCTGCGCCGCCACGGGTAAAGCGTCATCCCAGGACGTCGAAGCTGGTTCCTGGAAAAAGGATGCGAAATCAAAACCGAAAGCGCCGACCGGATGCCATGAGATCCACAAGCGCTCTCAAACGGCATCGACCGTAGCGATCGCAAAACAGACATAACCCGCCGCTCGAAGCCTCGAACGGCGGGTTTTGTCTGTCGGCGCTCAGGCGGGCGTAGAGGCGATCAGCGCTCGCCGAAACCACGGACCATGGTCATGAAGCGGATCTGCTCCGACGGGTCTTCCTTGAAGACACCCGTGAAGCGGGTGGTCAGCGTGCGCACGCCGGTCTTCTGGATGCCGCGCATGGCCATGCACATGTGCTCGCCCTCGAACATCACGGCGACGCCGCGCGGATTGAGGTACTCCTGGATCGCGGCGGCGACCTGAGCCGTCAACGCTTCCTGGGTCTGCATGCGCTTGGCATAGGCGTCGACCAGACGGGCGAGCTTGGAGAGCCCCACCACGCCTTCGCGCGGGTAATACGCGATGTGCGCCTTGCCCACGAACGGCACCAGGTGGTGTTCGCAGTGCGAGAAATAGGGGATGTCGCGCAGAAGCACGATGTCGTTATAGCCCTCAACCTCTTCGAACACGCGATCGAGGATCTCAGGAATGTTCTCCCGATACCCGCCAAACAGCTGCTCGTAAGCCTTCACGACGCGCCGGGGCGTGTCGAGCAGGCCTTCCCGATCCGGGTCTTCACCGACCCATTGGATGAGGGTGCGCACCGCCGCTTCCGCTTCTTCGCGGGTCGGCCGGCGCTGGGTCCGGGCCTCGTTGGTGTCCGCCGGAAACGGCAGCGTCTTGAGGACGGCGTCCATGAATATGTTCTCCTTGGATCCCGAAACTGTCAGGCCACTTACGCAACATTCCTGGGCGCGGACCACCTTTCGCGCCAACAACTTGACGCCGGGTGGAAACCGGGATCCGAGGTTTGCCGGAGGGGCTTACGGGGAGATCGCGATCGATATAGCTCACTTTTTGGCGGCGTGCATCTGCCTGCAGCGCATGCCACCGCCCTGTAGTATGTAAAGTTGTTGTGTGGCACGAAAAAGACAGCGGCACGTTCACGCAAGGGTGATCGCCATCGCAACGTCCAGCTTGACGGCAGGCTCCGTTTCGAGAAACGTTCCGCTCATGCTCGACGATGTCTACAACAAGCGCATTTTGGAACTGGCGGCCAACATTCCCCATGTCGGCCGGCTTGCAGACGCACACGCCAGCGCCAAGGCGCACTCCAAACTGTGCGGCTCAACCGTCACGGTCGACCTTAAGATGGAGGGCGACGTGGTGACCGACTTCGCCCATGACGTGAAAGCCTGCGCGCTGGGCCAAGCCGCCGCCTCGGTGATGGCGCGCAACATCATCGGCGCGACCGCTGGCGAACTGCGCGATGTGCGCGATGCCATGCGCAAGATGCTCAAGGAAAACGGCCCCGCCCCCACCGGCCGCTTCGCCGAGTGCGCGGCGCTTGAGCCGGTGCGCGACTATAAGGCCCGTCACGCGTCCACCTTGCTCACCTTCGATGCCGTCGTTGACGCGCTTAACCAGATCGAAGCCAAGCGTCAGGTGGCGTAAGGGTAAATTGCGATCCCTCGCAAGATGATCCGGTCGCTTTTGCGTGTGAGCCGCTCCCTCTTCAGACGGACAGCCACAATCTGCCCTTAAGGCAACTATTCAGTCTGTTGATATCGATCACAGCCGCCCACAACTCTTTCAAACCTTATTGCATTACCTAACGTCAAGTCTGCCACTTCGACTCAAGTCTCCACGTATTGTTATCACGATAAATCAATGTCTCCACCGCCAATCCAAGTCTTTCCAAAACAACGCGATACGAACAACTACGCACTTCATTGCGTGCTTTCAAATGTTCGCATACTGTAACGGAGCGTGATGAAATTTTAATACGCGCAACTTTTGCGGGCAGACCCATCGTGGAGACGAATATGAGGCTTATCCATTCGTTTTTCATGATGTGCGCCGGGGTGTTATTTTCTGTTTTGAGTAGTTCCGCAGCCTTCGCGTTTTGCGCCACCTATGAGCAAACCATCACCGGATTTTCCCGAGGGGACGTCGTCCTTCGGCTCAATACCTTGCATTCACGTGAAGTGGGGCGCCTGCGCCAGCGTCATGGCAATGTCGACCTAGATGCTGTCGACATCAGCTGTTCCGGCACAAGTCCAGTGCGCTGTACGCTCACGCAAGCATACTGTGTC
>CALSBD010000344.1:0-4320 GCA_943373055.1 Rhizobium sp. Q54 | reverse complement strand
TCCTCAGGCACCACGACGAACCGGATCCAGCGCCTCGTCAGCGAAGGTCTCGTAGAGCGCACTGTCGACGCCACGGATGCCCGCAAAGCGGTTGTCAGCCTCACGCCCGCGGGAATGGCCGCCATCGAGCGAGCCGTCGCCGAGCACGTCGCAACGCAGGCCAAACTCGTGGATAGCCTCGATCCTGATGAAGCCGATCAGCTTGTCGGTTTGTTGCGCAAGCTTGAGGCGACCTATCTCGCCCGTGCCACGCACCCGATGGGTGAAGGGCCTGATGGCTTGTGACGTGGCAGCCTTGGCGTGGCGACCGCCAGTGGGACCAAGGTCATTGAAGAGGGGATAAGCCCCATCGCTTCTCAGTCGACGTCGGCCCCTGGGCCTGCGCCTGCTTCCAGTCGATAGCCCAAGCCGCGTTGGGTCTGGATGAGGGCGACCGGATGGCCATCGTCGATCTTCGCCCGCAGCCGGCTGATATAGACGTCGACGATGTTGGTGAGCGGATCTTCGTGCACGCCCCACACATTGGCCAGGATGCGCTCACGGCTGAACAGGCGGCCTGGCGCGCTCATGAGAAGTTCAAGCAGTGTCAGTTCCCGCGCGGTCATGGGGATCGGGCGCCCGCCGCGCGTGACCTTCATGGTGCCGCGATCAAACACAAGATCGCCCACCGTCAACCGGTTAGCGACAACCGGGCGCATGTCGCGCCCACGCCGCTGCAGCGCCTCGATACGGGCGAGCAACTCTTCAAAGTCGAACGGCTTACACAGATAATCGTCAGCCCCCAGCCGCAAGCCGCGGATGCGGTCATCCACCGTCGACATCGCCGTCAGCATCAAGATCGGCAGCTGAACCGTCGCCGCTCGCAAGGTCTGGCACACCTCCAGCCCATTGATGTCCGGCAGCATGAGGTCAAGGATCACGAGGGTCGCGCCGTCGCGCCCGCCGGGATCTGCCCAAGCGGCCTGCGCCTGCAACAGGCCCTCTTGGCCCGTGCGCGCCACCTGCACCCGGTGGCCCTCAGCGCGCAGTCCGCGCTGTAAGAAATCGGCGATGCGGGCATCGTCCTCCACCAGGAGAATGTTCATGCCGTCACCCGTGTCGTCTCGGCCATCAGCGGCAAGCTCACCGTGACGGTGGTGCCGTGGCCGTCTCGACTTGCCAAGGTGATATCTCCGCCGTGGCGGTGGGCCAACAGCCGGGCAATCGCCAGCCCCAGGCCACTGCCTTGCGCGCTGTGCAGCCGCGCGCGCGGCGAGCGATGATTGCGCTCAAACACCAGGCTTAAATGCGGCTCCTCGATGCCGATCCCCTCGTCCTTGATGATCACGTCCACCCACGGCCCGTGCCGGTCCATCCGCCGCGCGGTGAGGGTCACCTGGCCACCCGGCCGCGAATAGCGCACCGCATTATCAACAAGCGCCAACAACATCTGACGCAGCCGCGCGGCATCGCCCGCCATCGGCAAGTCCGTCGGCCACGCCGTATGGGTGAGCTCCACTTGTCCCGCCCGCGCGATCGCCGCTCCGTGCGACACGACCTCGTCGAGCACATCGGTGAACCGGATCGGCGCCCGCTGCAGCGACAGCGTATCCATGTCGCTGCGCGCCATCGTCAAAAGGTCGTCGATGACGAGCCCCAGCTGATGGGCGGCATCGGCAATGCGCTGCAGCGACGCTTTGTATTCATCGATCGGCTTGTCAGCGCCGCGCAAGGTCACTTGCGCTTCGCCGCGAATGGCGGTTGTCGGCGTGCGCAGCTCGTGGCTGATGTCTGCAAACAGCTGGCGCCTGCGCGCGTCGGTCGCCTGCAACGTGGTAAGTGCGGCCGTCAGCTCGGTCGTGCGCGCGGCGACTTGCTCTTCAAGCGCATGGCGCGCCTCGGCTTCGCGGCGACGATGCTCGGCCAGTTCGCCGGCCATCGCATTCATGCCGCGCGCCACGTCGGCGAATTCGTCCGCCTGATCAATCGGAATGCGATGGGATAAATCCCCGGCTCGCAAAGCCCGCGCGCCTTGGCTTAGCCGCAGAAGCGGCCGGTTAAGCGCGCGCGTGAAGTGCCAAGCGAGCAACAAGGCCGCCACGCTGAGCGCCACGGTGGAGCCGAACCAAACATAGCGCATGGCCGCGAGCGAGGCGTTGGTGTCCGCCCGCTTCTCGCGCACGGCTTCCTCCTCGCGGGCAAGGCTATCGGCGAGAAGGAGGCGCAAATCACGGCCTTCCGCCTCATCGAACAGCTCAGCCGCCAAGGTCCAGGCCCGGGTCACGTCGCCCCCCGGGGGCAACAGGGGCGGATTGGCAAGCCCGCTTGCCAGTTTTGCCAAGCTGGTCCGCAGCACCTTCAGGCTATCGTGTAGCTGCGCTTGACGGCGCCGAGCGGACGCGTGGTCGTCAAGGGCGACGGCTTGGCGCGAGAGTTCGTCCAGCCGATCAAGCGTCCCACCCATATTGGCAAGCAGGCTATCTCGCACGGTATCATCGGCGGGCACGCCAAACTGGCGCTGAGCGGTCCAGGTGCGCAGGCGCTGTTTGTCTGCGAGCAGCGCTAGGAATCCATTCTGGATGTCGGCAACCACCCGCCCGCGCAACACGTGGCGCTCCGTGACGCCCACCGCCCACAGCGCCAGCGCGCCTTGCAACGCGGCAACCGCCGCCAGCGCCGCCAGCGCGATCGTCAAGCGGCGTCGAAACGCGTGTGAGGGGCGCATCAGGTCCATGTCGCTCATGGCTCCCAGGTGTCACGGCCCGCGCGGGCGCGGCAAGCGCGTTCATCTTCCTTTAATAATGCCGTCATGGCTCGCTCATCTTGGGTTCAAGCTACAGTTAGGGAAAGTCCTTACAACACCCCGGACGCGCCGCACCAGCGCGGCGTTGCCCTTGAGTTGGAGGAACACCCTTATGTTTGCTCGCTTTGCTTTGACGACCGCCGCCGTTGTGCTTGGCGCCGCCTTGGCCGGTCCCGGTGTTGCCAAGGCCACCGTCGTGAACCAGGCCATCACCGAAAGCGAAGTGCTCGCCGCCCAAAAGGGCTGGTGTGAGGCGCTCGTGAGCATCAGCACCACCTTCGCCAAGGACGGGCAGGGCGCTGCCAAGGCGCTCGCCGAGCAGATCATTGACGCCGCCTATGGCTATCAGATGGGCGCGGTGCTCTTTAAGCCGACCTTGACGGTTGCCCCGCAGACCTTCCGCACCACCCGGGCCGGCGCGTTGGCCTACTTTGTGGGTGGTGATCCGGCGTTCCCGAAGGACACCGGCTTCGCGCTCAAGGGCTGGACCAAGTGCGAGGCGACCAACGCCGCCGTGTTCATCACCGGTGACTCGGCCACGTCCATGGGCAATGTCCGCATCACCGGCAAGGACGGGCAGGTGACCACGGTCGACAAAACCTGGAAGTATGTGAAGGACGATGCCGGCAAGCTGCGCATCGTGGTGCATCACTCCTCGCTGCCCTACACCGGGAACTGATCGGTCGCATCGACCGCTCAAGGCCCCAGGCCCGCGATCAGCGCGCGGCCTGGGGTTTGCCGTTTCAAGAGCGCCGTGTCAGCGAGCCACCTCTTGATCAAACGCCGCCTTAAGATGCGCGCATGCAGCGTCCGCAGTCAGGTCCGGATCATCCGCCAATAGCAACCCGATCAAACCATCGCGCAGCGCTTCCAGCCGAATGGCGGTTTGGCGCGGCGCGGTGAGTGACCAGCTGCCCGCCGCCACGCCCTCTTGCAAAAGCTGATCAAGCGTGTCGCGCAGCGTTCGGCGTGCCTGTAAGACGGCTTGGGCGAGGGCCGGGTCCTGTGCTGCCAGCGCCTCCGCCTCGATCCACAGCCGCCACAACGGCCGCGCCTGCGGCGCGAAGCTTTCCACTAGAAAGCGCTCGATCGCATCACGCGGCGTCTCGCCAGGCCGGCGCAACGTCTGTGCTACGTCCGCGAAGATCGCCGCCCACGCCGCCGCCCGCAGCTCCGGCCAGCGGAAATAGTGGTTGAGCAAGCCCGTCCCCACGCCGGCCCGCTCCGTGATCGCCCGCGTTTGCGCGCCCTGAAGCCCGACTTCGATCAAGACCGCGACGGCCGCCTCGAAGATCCGCTCGCGCCCGCCCGCCTGTGCCATCGTGCTGCTACCTCTTGAACTGAAACGGTGGCCCTTGACACGTTGAGCAGTCGCTCAATATGCATTGAGCAATCGCTCAATCCGGAGGCTAGACCAGATGCAAGCCGATCGCAATCACGCTGTTGACATGGTCCGCGCGGTGGCGCTGATCGGTATTTGTGTGGTCAACATGCCCTTTCTGGGCCTCCCGTTGGACCGCCTGATGGAGCCGCCCGCT
>CALSBD010000343.1:0-4336 GCA_943373055.1 Rhizobium sp. Q54 | reverse complement strand
TCCTCGTCCTTCGCCTGTCGCGCCGGTATTAAGCCGCCTCACAATCGCGCGGATCGATCAGCGGCCGTCACGGGCTTGCGCGCCGCCATCTTAGGCACAACGCGTCGGGCCTGTCATGCAAAGGCCATGCAAGACCAAAATTTCCGGATTGCAGAGATATTTCAGGGAAGGATCGCAGCCACGACGACGGTTTATTGGGCAATGCTGCGCGAAAATAGGCAGGCTGCGAGATTGGCGCCGCTGGTTTGGCAACGCGCCACGAGTATACGATTTTTGCGCGTGGGGTCGTACAAAAGCCTAGGCAACAACTGAAAAATGATACCCGAAAACAATACCTTACTCTTCAACCATGAGCTGAGCATAGGCATTAAACGGGAGACATGAGCATGTATTAATAAGTTGGTAATTTTACAATTGACGTAGAAAAAGACCGTTTTTAGTATGGACATAGGTTCGATACGCATGACGAGGTGCGTGATGTTTAAGAGGGTTTATTTTGTAGTTGCTCTTTGCCTAGCTCCTTTAGAAAGTGTCGCGAATGAACCAGGGAGTCTTCTGAAGAATGTAATGCATGGTTGCTTCTTAAGTACAAACGACAATTTAGAGGTATCGTGTGACGCAAAGGCAAGTGCGGGCTCGCGGTGGACTTTAGAGCCGGCTAACGATGGCCAAGCGACCACACTCTACAGTGCAGCGCACGATTGTGTTTTAGGGGTCAGCCGGGATCGTTCGAACGACCAGCTGGCTTGCTATAGCCCTGGCTCCGAGCGCAATGCTCACACCGCCTTTGATCTGAAACCAACAGGGCGTGTTTTCAATCTCGTGAGCGGTCCAAGGCGCTGCGCGGTGTATGGCAATCGCCAAGATATCCCCACATGTCTGGGCCTTGAAGCGTCCCAGGATCAGCAGTGGGCGGTCGTCAGCCCGAGTGCGAACCCTGCCCCCGCGCCGCGCGTCAGCGGTTTCCGGACCTTGGGTCGGGAGACGTGTCAGCCGATCAGAACCCAGCGTGACGGCGCCCCCATGACTGCTACCTTCCGTGTCGGGGCTGGCGTGAAAGGCCAGGTAGAGCTGGTGTGGGCCGACAAGAACGGTAATTGGCAAAATTATGGTTGGCTATCGGCTGGTCAGTCACTCGAGATCAACTCGTTTGGTGAGCATCAATGGGTCATGCGGCTGGGCCAACAGTGCGCCTATGCACGCGTGACGAAGGGGGATACGAAGTTCATCTTTGAATGACGGCGCGTATAACTTCACGCAGGCGCCTGCGCCTTGATCGGCATCTTGATGTTCCGTTGATCGGATCAACCGCAACCCAATTGGCGAGCCGCCCGCCATCAAGGGCCGCTTCGCGGTCAGGAGCTTGTACATGTGGGACGCAAAAACGTGTCGCATCGGTTTTTTGGGTGCGCTGACGGTCATTGGCGCTCAGGCCAGTCAAGTCACAAGCGTTGACGCCCAAGAGGTTGCCAATATTGCCAACGTCAGAGGGGCCAGCGAGACCGTTTATTTTCGAGATGTGCGCGGTTGGAGGGTGGTGGTCGGCTCGATTAACGGCCAAGCCGCCTATTGCGCCGCCACCCAGACCCAAGCGGGGACCGAAATTCGGTTCGGCTATGGTGGCGGCCAGTGGCAGATGGCGGTGCCCTACAGCGCGCGCCGCGGCGACTATGCCGGCCAGATTGAGATCGACGGTAAGTCGAAAGGCATGTCTGGGATATCTGACGGCAAGTGGACGTTTGCATGGCTCACGCTTGGCGAGCGTGATGCGCTTATGAACGGTCAGCAGGTTATTCTCGAAGTCGGCAAGGCCTCGTTGGATTTCAGCCTTGCCGGCGCCTCGGCGGCCATTCAGAAGGTCGAGGAATGCGTCACGCGCCGCGTTGCAGGCGGCGACGCAGTTTCCGCAGCCCCAGAGCCAGCGCCGCCACCGCCCGTGCAAGCCACTTCGCATGGCTTCGCGCGCCTCTACGCCAAAATCGATGGCTGGGAGATCAATCGCGTCTCGAAGGACAGAGCGGGTCGGCAATTCAGCTATTGCTCCGCCTTTATCATCACCGATACGGAAACCGGCCTTCGCTTCACCATCAACGACCAAAGTGGCTCGTTCGGCTTTTCGGGCTATGCTTCGCTCGCTATCGGCAATGCGCCCAAGATTGATGTGTGGTTCGATAATCAGCCCAAGAGCTCC
Source organism: Rhizobium sp. Q54 (assembly GCA_943373055.1). Classification (GTDB taxonomy): domain Bacteria; phylum Pseudomonadota; class Alphaproteobacteria; order Rhizobiales; family Ancalomicrobiaceae; genus CALSBD01. The sequence continues at coordinate 2,145 of CALSBD010000343.1, read as the reverse complement.
ACCACCTATCAGGCCCGCGTGACGCCCGATCATACGGGCTGGGAGTGGCTCATGATCACCGAAAGCAATAGTGAGCCCGGCCTGATGGACGACAGTTTTCAAAATGCCAGAACGGTCCACTTCGGCTATCCGGTCGATGGGCAACCCCACGTGCAGACGTTTAGCCTAAAGTCGACCAACAAGGTGATTACCCGCATGATCGAGTGTCGCGATAAGCGGTGACGGGTGCGCGGGGCTCACGCCACCCGCGCGCCTTCGCGATAGACTTCGCGGACCACGGGATGCTCGTCCACCAGAGCGACGCGCACGAGATCGGCGCGCTTGCCCACGGCGATCTCGCCGCGATCGTGCATGCCGGTTGCTTCGGCCGGGTTGAGCGTCACGGTGCGGATGGCGCCGGGCAAATGGCCAATCGCGGCAACGTCGGCAAGGGCAAACGCGCCCTCGATGAGCGAGATCGGCACATAATCGGACGAGAGAATATCAAGCACGCCCTCTTCGGCGAGGTGGCGCGCGGACACATTGCCCGAATGCGAGCCGCCACGCACCACATTGGGCGCACCCATCAGCACGGCAAGACCGGCCGCGTGCGAGGCGGCGGCGGCTTCGAGCGTGGTGGGGAATTCCGCTACCTGCATGCGGTCGCTCACGGCCTCTTCCACGTGTTCGAGCGTGGTGTCGTCGTGGCTTGCGAGCGCGATGCCGCGCGCATGGGCCATCTCCACCAGGCTGCGCCGGTGTTTCGGCGCATAGGTGCGTTGCAAGTCGCGCCGCGTCTCAAAGTACGCCTCGAGTTCGTCCTCTGTCTTATGCACCTTGCCGCGATAATAGATCTTGAGCTTCTCTTCGTCGCGGAACTGCCGTTGACCGGGCGTGTGGTCCATCAGCGACATTAGCCGCACATCGAACCGTTTGGCGAAATCCTCCGCCATCTCGAACGCATTGACCGAGCACATCTCGCAGCGCAGATGGGTGTGGTGGTCGGCGCGCAAAAGCCCGGTGGCTTTTGCCTTCTCCACCGCCTCACCAAGCTTCAAAAGCGCGGCGCCAACGCCGTCCTGCGTGTGATCGGACCCGGCCCGCAAGCTGTCGAACACGGTCGTGATGCCCGCCGACGCGATCTGCGCGTCATAGGCGAACACGGCGGAAAACGGGTTCCAATACACCTTCGGCCGCGGCGTATAGTGCGGCTCCAGGTGGTCGGTGTGCAGCTCCACGAGGCCGGGGATGAGGAGATCATTCCCCAAGTCCAGCGCGTGCCGCTCGAAGCGGTCTTCCTCGACACCGACAATAACGCCGTTTTCGACATGGACCGTTCCGGCGATCACCCGATCTGCCAGCACGATGCGGCGAGCGGTCATGGCGAGCGTGGCGGCAGCGGACGACGCGGCGAGGGGAGTGTGGAGGGTCATCGGGTTTCGTACCGGTCCAGGAAGGCTTCGATGGAAAGCGTGCGGAAATCATCAATCGCGTCGGACAGCCGCGATGCGGGCCAATCCCACCACGACAGCGCCAGGAGACGATCGGCGATCAGGCGGGAAAACCGCTCCCGCAGCGGTCGGGCAGGAATGCCCCCCACGATCATGTAGGGCGCCACATCCCGCGTGACGACGGCGCCGGCGGCAACGACGGCTCCGGCCCCCACCTTTACGCCCGGCAAGATGACAGCGCCATGACCAATCCACGCATCGGGTCCGATCTCACACCGCGCGGCCCGTCGGTCGACGAAAAACCCCTTATCACGCGTGGTGCCGGGCCAATAATACTCCGGAACATAGGTGAAGCGATGTTGCGCGGGGCGATCCATCGGATGGTTGGGCGCATTGATTCGCACCTGCGCGGCGATCGACACGAACTTCGCCACGTCCGTGTCGGACACTTGCGTGAACTCTTGGACGTAGGAGTAGTCGCCGATCGTGGAGTACTCCACCTGTGCGTAGTGATGGATCTCCACATGCGCGCCGAGCTTTGTGTCCCGCAGCTTGGCCGTCGGATGCACCGTGGGGTCAGCCGGCAGTTTGGGCAGACTTGGTGAAGGCGCGGCGGGGGCGGTCATGCCGCCGCCTTTGTCGCGGCGAACGACGTCACGTCGACCACCCGGTCGGCCACCGCCTCGCGCACATCGTCATCGTGGAAGATGCCCAA
>CALSBD010000342.1:0-4369 GCA_943373055.1 Rhizobium sp. Q54 | reverse complement strand
GTGGCCGACCAAAATCTTCTTGCCCGAAGGCTGTGGTGTGACGGGGGCTATTCTATGCGATCAGGTCCGCTCCGTTGATGGTGTGGTTCGGTTCAAGCGTCGACTTGGAGTGGTTCCCGTGCGAGTGCTAAGGCACGTCCGGCAAATCGTGATTTCCCTTTTGACCGATCCGATCGATTCTCCGTAGGCAGCGCATGGCCCTGACCCCCGAGCAAGATGGTGCCCTAAAGGCGGTGGCGGCGTGGCTGAAGAAGCCGCAGCGCCAAGTGTTTCGCTTGTTCGGCTATGCGGGCACCGGCAAGACGACGTTGGCACGCCGGTTCGCGGAAGACTTGGATGACGAGGCGTTGTTCGCGGCCTTCACCGGCAAGGCGGCGCAGGTGTTGCGCTCCAAGGGGGCGACGAACGCGCGCACCATCCATTCGCTCATCTACCGACCACGCGGCGACGCGGTGGAGGATGAGGAGGGCAATGTCTCGCCCTCGTTCTCGCTCAACCGGCAAAGCCCGGTGCTGACGGCGCCGCTGTTGGTCATTGACGAGTGCTCGATGGTCGACGAGGCGCTTGGCAAGGATCTGTTGTCGTTCGGCACGCCGATCCTGGTGCTCGGCGATCCCGGCCAGCTGCCGCCGGTCTCAGGCGGCGGCTATTTCACCAATGCGGAGCCGGACTACCTTCTCACCGAAGTGCATCGCCAGGCGAGGGACAATCCCATCATCGAGATGGCGAGCCGCGTGCGCGAGGGCGAGCGGCTGGAGTATGGCGCCTATGGCTCAAGCGAGGTGATCCGGCGCGGGGACATCAATGCCGAGCGCGTGTTGGCCGCCGATCAGGTGCTCGTGGGCACAAACAAGTCGCGCAAGGCTTATAACGCTCGCCTGCGTCAACTGAAGGGGTTCGAGGGGCGGCTACCGGCGGTCGGCGACAAGCTCGTGTGTTTGAGAAACAACGCCGAGAAGGGGCTCCTCAACGGCTCGCTGTGGCGCGTGACGTCGCTTGGCAAGGCGCGCGGCGTTGGACTTGACATGCTGGTGCGTGGCGAGGACGAGGGCGTTTTGTCACCGACGGTCAAGGTGAAGGTGCCCGTGGCGGCCTTCGAGAGTGATGAAGAGTTGCCCTATCTTTTGAAGCGGCGGTTTGACGACTTCGATTTTGGCTACGCGCTGACGGTTCATAAGGCGCAGGGCTCGCAGTGGGATGATGTTGTCCTGTTCGACGAGAGCTGGGCCTTCAAGGACTATCGCGAACGCTGGCTCTACACCGCGCTCACCCGCGCGGCGGAACGGGTGACGGTGGTGCGGTAGGGGGGGGCACGCGTTGGCAGACGTCTTCAGGTGCGCGGTACGTCGCGCATATCTCATCTCGCTACTACGCCGCCGTTGATGCAATACCTCGAAGCTCCTGCCGCTGATTGAGATGCATCATTCTCTAGTGGCCCATTGATGATCAACACGGGTTCGACATGGGACTTTGGCGCGTTAGGTGCATTTTAGGTGCATTTTTTGTTGATCCAGCGTGCTGAATTGAGTAACGATGAATGCGCGTGTTGGTGTGGCGTCAAGCTGTGCACTCGAAGCATCCGATTGTTCGCCTTCATCGTTTGGTTTCAGAGTGGACGCAGAAGCGACGGCGCAATGTTTGGTGGAGAGGACAATGTCGACTGAACGTGCGGACCCTGTTCGTCTGAACATGGTTCTTTCCAAAGATGCCGCGGAGGCGCTTGAAGAGATCGCAGCGGCCAGCGATGCCACGAAGTCGGCTGTGATCCGCCAGGCAATTGTCCTTTTAAAGCTTGCGCACGATGAGAAAAAGAAGGGTCGGCATCTCGGTTTTACTTCAAGTTCAGATAAGCTCGATACCGAAATTATTGGGATATTTTAAGTATGCCTAAAATAATTGACCTTGATCAGTTATATGAGGCTGCCAAAGTCAAGATCGAATTGCCTGAACATGATGACGACCGCCGCCACCGTTTGCACATGCAGGCCCGGCAGCAGGACTGGGAACTTGTTCGGGAGAAGTGGCTGTTTGCGTTCGGTCTCATTTTCGTGGCGTTGATTGGCGCCCTGGCTATTCTCAACATCGCGACTACGCCCCAATCGCCAAGCCCATGGGCAACTTCCGTTCTCACAGCTCTCGTCTCAGGTCTGCTTGGCTATTTAGTCGGGCGCAAAGATACCAAACCGAGGCCATAGTTCGGCATGGTTCCGGCTGATCGAAATGACCTTTGTGAAGTGCCAAGCAATTGCACCCTACCCCTTGAACACATCCCCCTCCAAAAAAGCCTGTTCCTCCGCTGTTGTCTCCCGGCCGAGTACGGCGTTGCGGTGGGGGAAGCGGCCGAAATGGGCGATCGGGTCGCGGTGGAGATGGGCGAATTTGAGCTGTGTCTCCAGACCGAGCGCCTCATAGAGTGCGATGGAGCGGTCCTGATCGGCGAGGTCTTCTGAATGCATGAACGGCAAGTAGAAGAATTGACGCAGGTCCGGTTCGAACGCTTGGTCATGACCGCTGGCGAGTGCGGCGTCCGCGATCTGTCTTGCCTTGGGGTCGCTGGCGAAGGCGCGCGGCGAACCCCGAAACAGGTTTCGCGGCATCTGATCGAGGAGCAGGAGGAGGGCAAGGGCGCCGTCTGGGGTAGCGGCCCACCCATCAAGATCGCCGCGGGCGGCTGCGTCGACGGCGTCGGAGAAGGCGTTCCGACAGGCGTCGTCAAAGCCATCATCCTTGGCGAACCACTTTTGGGCTCCCGCCGTCCGCCAGAAAGTCACCACAGTGTCGGGGGTCATCTGTCTCACCTCCTGAGCGTTCGCCCGTCGATGGTCTAGTATTTCCCGATTACACCGCGCAGCCCACCGTCTTTTGCGTCGAAAGCCGATATTCTCGCGTCTCCCATGCGTGGGTCCTGTTGCCCTTATGCTCTGTCCCGGCTAAACCCCACGCGGCTTTCACTCTTGTCCGGGCCTAAGTGAGCACACTCACGGCCGGGCGCACCAAGGAAGGGTACCATGCGCGTTTATTACGATCGGGATGCCGACATTAACCTCATCAAGTCGAAGAACGTTCTGATCGTCGGCTATGGCAGCCAGGGCCATGCCCACGCGCAGAACCTGCGGGACTCGGGTGTCGCCAATGTGCGCATCGGTCTCAAGGCTGGCTCGGCGACGCGCAAGAAGGCCGAAGGCGCCGGCTTCACCTGCATGACGCCGACCGAAGGCGCCAAGTGGGCCGACGTCGTCATGATGCTGACGCCGGATGAGCTGCAGTCGGACATTTACCGCGAAGAGCTCGCCCCCAACATGAAGGACGGCGCGGCGCTCCTGTTCGCGCACGGCCTCAACGTGCACTTCAACCTGATTGAGCCGCGCAAGGATCTCGACGTCCTCATGGTGGCGCCGAAGGGCCCGGGCCACACGGTGCGTTCCGAATATCTGCGTGGCGGCGGCGTGCCGACCTTGATCGCGATCCACCAGGACGCGACCGGCAACGCCCATGACCTGGGCCTGTCCTACGCTTCGGCCAATGGCGGCGGTCGCGCGGGCATCATCGAGACGTCGTTCAAGGAAGAGTGCGAGACCGACCTGTTCGGTGAGCAGGTTGTCCTGTGCGGCGGCTTGGTCGAGCTCATCAAGGCGGGTTACGAGACGCTCGTCGAGGCTGGCTATGCGCCCGAGATGGCGTATTTCGAGTGCTTGCACGAGGTGAAGCTGATCGTCGATCTCATCTATGAGGGCGGCATCGCCAACATGAACTACTCGATCTCCAACACCGCCGAGTATGGCGAGTATGTCACTGGCCCGCGCATCATCACGGCCGAGACGAAGGCGGAGATGAAGCGGGTGCTCAACGACATCCAGTCGGGCAAGTTCACCCGTGATTGGATGCTCGAGAACAAGGTCAACCAGACCTCGTTCAAGGCGACCCGCGCCAAGATGGCCGCTCACCCGATCGAAGAGGTCGGCGCCAAGCTGCGCGACATGATGCCCTGGATCAAGGCGAAGGCGCTGGTCGACAAGTCGAAGAACTGATCGGCTCAGTCATTTAAGATCAAATCGGGCACTTGGGCTAAACCCCAAGTGCCCGATTTGCGTTTAAGCCCCTTCGACCGCGTAGTGTTCCACCCTTTTATCTAGCAACGGTGCGCTCGCAAACTGGCGCTGTTACCCTCGCAAAGCCTATTTAGGACGCTTAATTGTTGATCAGGATTTCCAAGCGCCCGTCTGGAAAACATGGGGCGGTTGGCAAAGTCGGATTGTGCGTTCCACCCCATAACCGCTGGCTTCGGGCTTGTTCCATGGGCTGGTTTTCTTAGCCGGAAGGCCTACGCAGAGGTGCGGACTGGCTATTAAATTAGAAATCTCTAATATAT
>CALSBD010000341.1:0-4375 GCA_943373055.1 Rhizobium sp. Q54 | reverse complement strand
GGCAGCGATCGTGCTGGCGGTGGTCAGCTGGCACTACGCCAAGCTGCGCTTTGCGAGCTGAGCCCGACTTACCGTGGCCCATAAAACCAAAACCGCCCGCTCTTGAAGATCAAGAGCGGGCGGTTGGCGTTTCTCAGTCGCGTACTCTTGTCAGTAGGCATTCTCGGTGTTGAGAAGCCGGATCGGCGTCAGCACGATGATTTTCAGGTCAAACCACACCGACCAGTTTTCGATGTAGTAGAGGTCGTGCTCCACGCGCTTGCGGATCTTTTCGGGCGTGTCGATTTCACCGCGCCAGCCATTGATCTGCGCCCAGCCGGTAATGCCCGGCTTCACCTTGTGGCGGGCGAAATAGCCATCGACCACGGCGTCCCACTTGCGGTTTGACGACTGGGCATTGACCGCGTGGGGGCGAGGGCCGACGAGAGATAGCTCGCCCTTGAGCACATTGAACAGCTGCGGTAGCTCATCAATCGAGGTCTTGCGGATGAAGCGGCCGACCTTGGTGACGCGCGGGTCGCCTTTGGTCACGGCTTGTTTCACCTCGAAGTCGCTCTTGTCGGTGTACATGGAGCGGAACTTCCACACCGAGATGACCTCGTTATTGAAGCCGTGGCGCTTCTGGCGGAAGAACACCGGACCCTTGCTATCGAGTTTGACGGCAATGGCGGTCGCGATCATCAGCGGCGACAACAAGACAAGCGCAAGGCTGCCGATGGTGAGATCGAACACGCGCTTGATGACGCCGTCCCAGTCCGCGATCGGCTTGGAGAATACATCAAGCATCGGCAGCGAGCCGACATAGGAGAAGGCACGCGGGCGGAAGCGCATCTTGTTGGCGTGCGCCGACAGACGGATATCGACCGGCAGCACCCAAAGCTGCTTCAACAGCTCCTGCACCCGGCCTTCGGCAGTGATCGGAATGGATACGATCAGCATGTCAATACGGCAGGCGCGGCCAAACTCGACGAGCTCGGCGATGGTGCCAAGCTTCGGATAGCCAGCCACCATCGGCGGCGAGCGCTCGCCGGAGCGGTCGTCGAAGATGCCGCAGATGCGGATATCGTTGTCGGGTTGGGATTCAAGCGAGAGGATCAGCTCTTCCGCGCCGCGCCCACCGCCCACGATGACCGCGCGCCTTTCGAGCCGCCCATCGCGCTGCCACTGACGCACTTGAAGTGAGATCAAGAATCGGGTGACCACGAAGTAGCCAAAACCCATCAGGTACCAGCCGGCGAACCACACCCGCGAGAAGTCCTCGCCGGCCTTAGCGAAGAAGGCGACCGTGGCGAACGCGCCGAAAATGGCCGTCCACACCACGGAGGCGCGGCCGAATTGTTTCACAAATGAGCCCAGGGCCGTGATGTCGTAGCCGTCGATCGCCGAGATCATCATCACCGTGAACAGGGCGGCAGCACCCAGCGGCAACAGGTACTGGCTCATGAACACGCCATCATGGACATAGATGGCGTAGATAAGGAGCCCCGACAGGATCACAGCGGCTGCGTCGGTGAGCGCCAACAGGCCTTGCAGCAAGGTGGTGCGAACCGGCTTGTCGGAGAGCTGCGAGGCGATCTCGCGCGCGGCCTCCGATAAATTGACCTTCTCGCCCTCGGTCTCCGGGATGGCATCAAAGCCGGTTACCCAGTCCGATGAGGCCGCTAGTTTCACCGCTTCGCGAAAGCGCGCGCTGGGGTCTTTCTCGTTCACGCCCATGACCGTCTCGCCACGTCCCTTCGATCCCCTTGGGTGGGATCTGTCCTGGCGAGCACTCAAGCGCCGATAGGTTTAAGGGGCGGTGAAAACCGACCGTGCGATTGGAATCGTCTCTGAGTTGGGTGAATGCGTTGCTAACGCTGCGACCGGTTCTCGTTAGCCAACGTTGCGCCAGCCTGTGGCTTTCGGCGCGGGGCGCGCCTCAGCCACGGGCGCGGGCGGGGCGGCCAGCACGTGCAAGCTGGCGCCGGTGAGGCCCACGACGGCTTCGAGCGCGGCGATCGCTTCCGCTTCGGCTCCAACGACGGGGGCGGCGTCGGTCGCCACGATCAAGCGGTCGGCCTGGTCGAGGGTAGCAATCAGCTCAGCGGCCTCCGGCAGTTCGCCCAGGGCGATGATCACGCGGTCATAGGTGGCGCTGAGCGCGTCAAGCACCAGCGGGAAGCGCTGGAAGCGGGTCGCCACGCGACGTCCCGGTGGCATGCGGTGGAGCGAGCTGTCGGGATCGGCATGTAGCGCTTCGGTAAAACGGGCGGCGCCTTCAAGAACGTCGCCGAGGCCCAGACGCGCCATGGGCTCGGCGTCAACGGGACCATCGACCTCGACGAGCACGACACGGCCATGGGCCGAGGCCGGACGCGCCAGGGCAAGGGCGGCGCGATGGCAAGGCGCGGCATCGCCAAGCGAGAGGATCACGTCGCGGCCCGTGTAGCGGTGGTTCGACAGCGAGCTGATCGGCGCCGGCTGATAGGTGGTCGCGACAGGTGCGAGGTTCTCTTCATCATCTTGCAGCGCTGGGTCGCCGATCGGCGCGGCGACGGGCTCGACCGCCGGGGCAAGGTCCCAAGCCGGTCGGGCCTGACGTGGCCGGCGCATGAGCATCGCAAAAAGGCCGAGCGATAGGCCCGCTAAGGCACCACCGCCCACCAGCGACACGCCATTGACCTGATCCGTCACCACCGGCACCGTGGCGCGGGACAACACGCGCGGCATGACCGGTTCCATGAGGCCCGCGCCCGCCGAAATGGCGCGGGCCCGCGCGGCGGCGGTCTCGTAGGCGCGGCGTGCGTCGGCAGCGGCGCGGGCGAGCGCGGCTTCCTCGGCGGACATTTGGGGAACCGGAACGCTGGCTGTTGTGGTCGGCGCGGCGCGCTCAATCGTGCGGATCGTCTCGCGCTCGCGGGCCACTTCGGAGCGCACGCGGTCGAGCGCGCGGCGGGCCTCGGTGAGGCCCTGGTCGCGCAGGCGGTCAATGTCGCGGTTCACTTCAATGATGCGATAGTGCTTGGGGCCGTATTCGCGCAGCAAATCCGCTTGCCGACGCACCGCCTCGGCATGGTCGCGGCGCAGCTCGCGCAGGCTGCCGCCTTCGGCATCATGGTCAAACACGCCGTTGGCGCCGGCCCGCACGGCGGCTTCGAGCCGCTTAGAGCGAGATTCGGCATCGGCCAGACGTTCCCGGGCCTTGGCGAGCTGAATGTGCGGGCTTTCGGTAGCCTCAGCCGTCGCCACCGGTTGGCGGATCGCCTCAAGTGCAGCCTCGGCGTCGCGGGCGGCGGCTTCGAGCCGAGCCAGCGTGGCCGGATCCATGCCGGCCTCGGGCGTGATGGAGAGTTCGGTGCGCTCGGTCAAGTACGCCTCGACAAGCGCGTTGGCCAGCCGCGCGGCCTTCACCGGATCGCGGGAGGCGACTTCGATATCAAAAAGTGCCGCATCGCCCACGCGCTCCACGCGCACGGCATCGGCGAAGCGGGCGGCGACATCGGCGCCAAGCGGCGCCCGGCCGAGCCAGCCCGATAGGCCCCATTGGGCAATCTGGCGATCCCATTCAGTGGCGTGGGATTGGCCGAACTCACGGTCGGCATGGAGGCGCTCGGTCGCGATGACGCGCGCGAGCACCTGCGGTGTCAGGACAAGCGCGAGCTCGGTTTCCACCCGGACATGAATGGGCACGGTGGGATCGGCGCCACCAACGACCATCATACGGGCAGCGCTTGTGTAGGTCGGTTGCATCAGCGTGGTGAGCGCGAAGCCGCAAACACTGCCCAGGGCCGTGAGCATGACCAATGACAGGCCTGGCCACCGACGCCGTCCCGGGGTCTTTGTTTGCGGATCAAGAAGGTCCGTCACGCTGGCTGTCCCATCACGCTTCAACGGGCACACAATGGCAGCCAAAGCCCAAAGATATGGTTAATCGCCGGTGAACGGACCCATCGCTGGGCATGCGGACATAAAAAGGCGCCCGCCGGGGGAGGGCCGGCGGGCGCTAAATGGCGTCTCGAGATGGGGAGGAGGTCATCCCGGCGCCCGGCTTAAGCCCTGGGAGGAGGAGGGGCTCAGGCCGATTCGATGTCAGCGCCCCCAGCGGGGCGCCGGTGTCAGCGGGCCGACTTGGCGGCCACGAACGGGATATCGGCGCGGGAAATGCCCAGATCATCCAGTTCGCGGTTCGACAGACGCGCGAGCTCGCTCACGGTCGTCTGATAGGTGCGCCAACGGCGGTAACGGTTCATGATGTCGCCCAACATGGGTGAGGTCCTTTCGAGTTGCACAGTCTCGAAGCGCGAACGGTTCAGGCAACCACTCGAGCGCTTCGACAAGACAGAACATAGGGTACCGGGAGCCATGCAAGAACAGACAGGATTGGCCGTCTGCCATG
>CALSBD010000340.1:0-4375 GCA_943373055.1 Rhizobium sp. Q54 | reverse complement strand
CACCGTCATTCGCCTTGGTTTCGGCCAGCTCGACGTCGTCCACATAAGCGCGGATCGCGGCGCCCGACGCGGCGGCGCCAGCGATATATAGCCGGGTGCCTTCGAGCTCCACGGCCTCCACCAACACGGTGCCCGTGGGCTCCGGCGCGGCGGGCGCGGGCGCGGGCGCGGGCGGCGGGGCCGGCGGATCGACGACCGGAGCGGCCGCCAGATTGGTGCCTTCAGACGCCAGCGGCGGCAGTGTGATCACCGGCGCTGGCGGCGCGGGTGTCTCCAGCGTTGGCGCGGTGGTCGCCAGATCCGTCCCGGTCGACGCCAACGCGGGCAGCTCGATGGCAACTGCCGGAGCGGGCGTGGCCACCACGGGCGCGGCAACCACGGGCGGGGTCGGCGCAGGGGGCGGCGCCGGCGCATCGACCGTCGGAGCCACACTTGCCAACGTCGTATTGTCAGATGCCAACGGCGGCAGCACCACCTCGGCGCTGGGTGCGGGCGCGGGCGCGGCGGGCGGCGGCGCGGCGGGGGCCGGCGGCTCAACCTTGGCCACCGCGACCGGCGCGGCAGCCGGCTCCACGGCTGGCGACTGTACCACGCGGCTGGGCTGATTGGGCTGCGAGATCAGAGCGATCACCTCGCCCTTGCCACCTTCGGGGATCACCACCGTGGCCCGCTCGGTCGATGGCTGACGCAGCACGCCATCGGCGCTGATCGCCATCAGCGAGAGGTCATGCGCCCCCGGCGCCAGCGGCTTTTGCAGCACGATCGCCCAATCACCACCGGCATCCGCCTTGGTGGTCGAGATCACCGCCCCGTTGGACAAAACCTCCACGGTCGCCATCGGCGCGGCGCGACCAGCCATCACCGCGTCGCCGGTGGGCTCCACACGCACCAGATCAAACGAGGGCGCGGGCGCCGCCTGAGGGGGGGCCGCGTTTTGCGGCTGGGCAATGAGCGGCGCGGGCGCGGGCGGGGCCGCGGCCACCTGAGGCTCTCGATCAAGCCATCCCGCTTCGTGGGCGACGTAAAGTCCCGCGCCACCGGCCACAAACAAGCCGACCAAAGCCCAGATCAAAATCAACGGCATCGTGCGTCCCCATCCCATGCGGAGCTGCCCGCATGGCGCGCGTATCGATTCGTGGCGAGTTCGCCTCTCAAACCACGGTAACGTCTTTTTTCTTGAGCCGATATCAGCGCGTTTGACAAGACCATGACGTGTCATCGCCTGACAGAACAAGCGATCGGCGACAGCAATCTTTCCATTGTGACACGGCGCCCGCTTCGCTAGAACACACCACGCACTGGAGCCGCGCCCATGTTCCTCGTGATCGATAACTATGACAGCTTCACCTATAACCTCGTCCACTATCTCGGTGAGCTGGGCGCCGAATTGACCGTTTGGCGCAATGACGCGCTCTCCGTCGACGACGTGGCCGCAATGGACCTGGAAGGCATTATCCTGTCGCCGGGTCCATGCACGCCCAACGAGGCCGGCATTTGCCTTGACACCATCCGCCGGCTCGGCGCGACCATGCCGATCCTGGGCGTGTGCCTGGGCCATCAGGCGATTGGCCAGGCCTATGGCGGCGTGGTCAAGCGCGCGCCCTCGCTCATGCACGGCAAGACCTGCGATATCCTCCATGAGGGGCGCGGCGTGTTTCGCGGCATCAACGGCACCTTCACCGGCACGCGCTATCACTCGCTCATCGTTGAGCGCGAGACGATCCCCAACAGCCTGGAGATCGTGGCCGAAACCGCCGATGGTCTAATCATGGGCATGGCCCACCGCGCCCATCCGGTGCATGGCGTGCAGTTCCACCCCGAGTCCATCGCCTCCGAGCACGGCCACCGCATCTTGCAAAACTTCCTCGACATCGCCCGCGCCTTCAATGATGGCCGGCGGGTCCACGCGGCGTGAGGCGATGATGTTCAAGGGGTTGATCGGCAAGGTCGCCAGCGGCCAGTCCTTGAGCCGCGACGAGGCGCGCGCGGCATTTGACGTGATGATGTCGGGCGAAGCCACGCCCGCGCAGATCGGCGGCTTTCTGATGGCCTTGCGCGTGCGCGGCGAGACCGTCGACGAAATCACCGGCGCGGTGGAAACGATGCGCGCCAAGATGCTCACCGTCGACGCACCCGCCGATGCCATCGACATCGTGGGCACCGGGGGCGATGCGTCGGGCAGCTACAATGTGTCCACGCTCGCCGCGATCATCACCGCCGCCTGCGGCGTGCCCGTCGCCAAGCACGGCAATCGCGCGCTCTCCTCGAAGTCCGGCGCGGCCGACGTGTTGTTGGCGCTCGGCGTTAAGATCGACCTGACACCCGACCGGGTCGCGGCCTGCGTGGCCGAAGCCGGCGTCGGTTTCATGTTCGCCCCGGCCCACCACGCCGCCATGAAGCATGTCGGCCCCGCGCGGGTGGAGCTTGGCACCCGCACCATCTTCAATCTCTTGGGGCCGCTCTCTAATCCGGCCGGCGTCAAGCGGCAAATGACGGGCGCGTTCTCGCTCGATTGGATCGAGCCGATGGCCCGCGTGCTCGGTCGACTGGGGTCGGAAAAGGTCTGGGTCGTCCATGGCGAAGATGGGCTTGACGAGATCACCACCACCGGCCGCACCTTCGTGGCGAGCTGGACCGGGTCCGCCATCGAACGCTTCGAGATCACACCGGAGGCCGTGGGTCTGAAGCGCGCGACGCCGGATCAGCTCAAGGGCGGCGACGCGGCGCACAATGCGGCGGCCTTGCGCGCCGTGCTGGCGGGCGAAGCCACCCCCTATCGCGACATCGCCGTGCTCAATGCCGGCGCCGCCTTAGTGGTCGCCGACAAGGTCGCGACCTTGAAAGAGGGCGTGGACAGGGCGGCGGCCGCGGTCGATGCTGGCGAGGCGGCCCGCCGGTTGGCCGCACTCGTGTCCGTCTCCAACGGGTGAGGCTTCGATGACCGATATCTTGAATAAAATCGAAGCCTATAAGCGCGAGGAAATCGCCGCCGCTAAGGCCGCGGTGCCGCTTGAGGAGCTCACGGCCCGCATCGCCGACCAGACCCCGCCGCGCGGGTTCCGCGCCGCGATCGAGAAAAAGCTCACCAACAATGAGTGGGCGCTCATTGCCGAAATCAAGAAGGCGAGCCCGTCGAAGGGGCTCATCCGCGCTGATTTTGACCCGCCGCGCCTGGCTGAAGCCTATCAAGACGGCGGTGCGGCGTGCCTGTCGGTGCTCACCGATCGTCCCTCCTTCATGGGCGAGCCGGGCTATTTGACCGACGCGCGCGCGGTGACCAACCTGCCGGCCCTGCGCAAGGATTTTCTCTTTGAGCCCTATCAGGTGTATGAGGCGCGCGCCTGGGGCGCCGATTGCATCTTGATCATCCTGGCGTCGACGACCGACGACGAAGCCAAGGCGCTGGAAGACACCGCGTTTGCGCTGGGCATGGATGTCCTGCTCGAAGTCCACGACGAGGCGGAGCTGGAGCGCGCGCTGAAGCTGTCGTCGCCGCTTCTGGGCATCAACAACCGCAACCTCAAGACCTTCGAGGTGTCGCTCAGCACATCAGAACGGCTAGCGAGCCTGGTGCCGGCCGACCGCATCCTGGTGGGCGAGAGCGGCATCTTCACCCCGGCCGATTGCGCGCGGCTCGCCCGCTCTGGCATCAACACCTTCCTGGTCGGCGAAAGCCTGATGCGCCAGGCCGATGTGACGGCCGCCACCCGGGCGCTGCTGACCAAGCCTGGCGCCCGCACCGTGGCGGCGGAGTGACCCCATGGCCGTGTCCGATCGCCTGACCCACATCGACGCGTCCGGCCGCGCCGACATGGTCGACGTCGGCGACAAGCCGGTCAGCACCCGCACGGCGATCGCCGAGGGCTCGGTGACCATGGCGCGCTCGACGCTTGATCTCATTGTCGCCGGTCACGCCAAAAAGGGCGATGTGATTGCCACCGCGCGGCTCGCCGGCATCATGGCTGCCAAGCGCACCCATGAGCTCATTCCGCTGTGCCATCCATTGCTGTTAACGAAGGTCGGCGTCGATATCGAGCCCGATGACAGCTTGCCAGGCCTTCGGGTGCGCGCACTCGCGCGGGTGAGCGGGCAGACGGGTGTGGAGATGGAGGCGCTGACGGCCTGCTCGGTTGCCTGTCTCACCATTTACGATATGGCCAAGGCTGTTGATCGCGGCATGGTGATCGGCGGGATCCGCCTGTTGGAAAAGACCGGTGGCGTGTCGGGCGACTGGACGGTCGAGAGCGCCGCCAAGACGGATGGTGCGTGATGGCCAAGGCCGCTCAGCCTATGTTGTCCGTCGCCGAGGCCCGCGCGGCCATTCTGGCGGGCGCCGGGCCGCTGACGGCCGAGGAGGTGGCAATAGCCGATGCGG
>CALSBD010000339.1:0-4423 GCA_943373055.1 Rhizobium sp. Q54 | reverse complement strand
CACCCGCTTGAGCCAAGCGGCGGTGGAGCCCGCTGTCTCGGGATAAAGCACCACGTTGAAGTCGGCCTCGGGCAGCCGGGCGACCTCGTGAGCGGAGGCGCCGAGCGGCGCGACGACGAAAATGTCGATCCCCATCGCCGTCAAAAGCCGGGCGATTTCCGTGACATCATCGCGATGGCGGAAGCCGAGCGCCGTCGGTCCCAGGATGTTGGCGCGCGGCTTGCGGCCCGCGCTGGCAGCCCGCTCGGCCACCGTCGCGCGCTTTTCGCCCGGCGCAGGCGCCTGACCCAAACACAGCGCGCGGGTGAGCTGATAAAACGTCTCCGCCGCGCCCCAGTTTTCTTTCTTCTGGTAGGACGGCAACTCCAGCTTGACGACCGGCATGGCCAGACCAAGCGACTTGGCAAGGCCGCCGGGATCGTCTTGCAACAGTTCTGCCGTGCAGGTGGCGCCCACCAGCATCACGTCGGGCTTGAAGCGCGCCGCGGTCGCCGACACCGATGCCTTGAAGAGATCGGCCGTATCGCCGCCCAGATCGCGCGCCTGGAACGTGGTCCAGGTCACCGGCGGGCGATGGTCGCGCCGCTCGATCATGGTGAACAAGAGGTCGGCATAGGTGTCGCCTTGGGGGGCGTGCAACACGAGGTGCACGCCGTCCATCGCGGTCGCGATCCGCATAGCGCCCACATGTGGCGGGCCTTCGTAGGTCCACATGGTCAGCTGCATGTCACACCGCCAATCGCGTGCGCCGATCGAGCGGGCGAGCGAACAGATTGGCGAGATCGCCAGCCTGGTCGAAGCCTTGGATCGGCGTGAAGATGAGTTCGATCGACCACTTGGTAGTCATGCCGCGCGCCTCGAGCGGGTTGGCGAGGCCAAGCCCGCACACCACGATGTCGGGCTTGTCAGCATGGCAGCGGTCGAGCTGCAATTCGACGTCCTGGCCTTCCGACAGCCGGGTCTCGGCGGGCAGCAGGCGCAGTTCTTCGTCCATCAGTGTCTTATTGAGGTAGGGCGTGCCCACCTCGACCGGCCGCATGCCGCACTCGCGGGCGAGGAAGCGCGCCAGCGCCGGTTCCAGTTGGCTGTCAGGGAAGAAGAAGATCCGCTTGCCCATCAAGCGGTCGCGCAGGGGCCTCAAGGCCAGCTCCGCGCGCGCCTTGGCCGGTGCAAGCACCGCGTCGACAACGGTCGGGTCAATGCCAAAGGCCTGCGCGGCGGCCTTGAACCACAGCTCCGTGCCTTCCGCGCCGAGCGGGAAGGGCGCCGCAATGCGCGTGGCACCGCGGTTTTCGAGCGCCTTGGCCGTCACCGTCAAAAACGGCTGGGCCAACAGGATGCGGGTGTTGGGCCCCACGGCCGGGATGCCGCCAGCCTTGCGCGGCGGCAGGAAGGCAACGGGGCCAATGCCGAGCGCGGCGAACAGGCGGCGGAACTGGTCCTCCACCACGTCGGCGAGCGCGCCAAGCACGAGAAGCGAGGGGGCGGCATCCGCCGGCTCAGCCGGCATGTCGGGCACCAAGGCCGCCAGACACGCGTCCTCGCCCTCGGTGAAGGTCGTCTCAATGCCGGAACCCGAGTAGGACAAGACCCGGCAGCGGCCGGTATGGGTCTTCGACAGGCGCTGCGCCGCGCGACCCAGGTCAAGCTTGATCACCTCAGACGGGCACGAGCCGACAAGGAATAGAAGCTTGATGTCGGGGCGACGCTCCAAGAGCTTGTCGACGATGCGGTCGAGCTCTTCGTTCGCGTCGGCGAGGCCCGCCAGATCGCGCTCTTCCATTATCGCGGTGGCAAAGCGCGGCTCGGCGAAAATCATCACGCCGGCGGCCGACTGAATAAGATGCGCGCAGGTGCGCGAGCCCACCACCAGGAAGAACGCGTCCTGGATCTTGCGATGCAGCCACACGATCGAGGTGAGGCCGCAGAACACCTCACGCTGGCCGCGCTCGCGCAGCACCTCATGATCGGCGCAGCCGGTGGAGGGGCGATTGAGCACAGTGGGAGCGTTCATTGGGCGGCCTCCGCGTTGGATACGGCAAGCGCCGACACCCGCGCCTCGCGCTCGGCCTGAAGCCGGGCGGCGCGCAGTTTGAGGATGAATTGGATGGCATTGACGACGTAGGTCGCGTAGGCGGCGAGCGCGACGAACATTTGCTCCTCAGCGGTGCCCAGCCCCCACAGCACCATCACGACATAGGCCGTGTGGAGCGCGATCACGAGCATGGAGAACACGTCTTCCCAGAAGAACGCCTCGGCAAACAGATATTTGCCGAACACGACCTTCTCCCAGATCGCGCCCGTCACCATGATCGTGTAGAGCGTGAGCGTCTTCACGATCACCGAGATCGTCGCCGCCTGATAACCCTCGCCCGTCATCAAATAGCGAAGGACAAGGCCAAGGCTGACCAGGAACACCAGGAACTGGAACGGCGCCAAAAGGCCCTGGATCAAGGTCCACGGGCTCTCGTCGCGGATTCTCTTCTGCTCGGGCGTGTAAAGCGGCTTCACAGCCTTGGGCGCCCGTCGGGCCCCCGCCGCTTCCGTGTGACCAGCGCTGTGCGCCGTTGCCGCCATGATCCACTCCCGTTCGGACTTCGATCCGTAAACCTCAGTATGCGCTTGGATCGCGTTGTGTCAATCAATCTAGACATAAGCGCGTCCAAGTTTCTTTACATACGGTGCGACACTTCTGCCCCGATCACCCCATTGGGTAAAGTTCGTAAGCAGCGGCGGTCGGTCGGGAGGGGAGGGCAAAAAACGCCAAAAGCCCGGCGAGGCGGGGCCGAGCCAGGCAGATAAAACCGGCTTAAGGTGTTGAGATATCAGTGCATAATGGTCTGGCGCGCAATCAGCGAGCCATCGTCGCTTTCCACGAACACGTCCTTCACCTGCGCATGCCGTAACGGCAAGCCGGAATCGTCAGGTAACAGGTTCTGTTCGGAGACATAGGCCACGTACTCCGTCTCCGCGTTCTCGGCGAGGAGATGATAGAAGGGCTGGTCCTTGCGCGGACGGATCTCTTCGGGGATTGATTCCCACCATTCCTGCGTGTTGGCAAAGATCGGGTCGACGTCAAAAATGACGCCCCGGAACGGATAGATCCGGTGCTTGACCACCTGGCCGATGCGATATTTGGCCGAACGCTGCTTGTCCATACGTCGATCGAACTCGTGTCCGCCCTTCACTGATCCCATAACCCTCAAAACCTGTTTCAAAAGCCGGTCAGGTCGGTCCACCGGCATTTGCCACAGGCTCTTAGCCAACATCGAACCGATGCAACCGTCAAGATGGTTAAGGGGTGTGATACCCGCCGATCGACACCTCACACGCCATAGAGGGCGGCAAACGACGCATCGCGGGTAGCCATTTGCTGCGCCAGATCGACAATGACCTTCGCCTGCTTCCAGGTGGCGTCGTCCTGCATCTTGCCGTCGATCATCACCGCCCCGGTGCCATCGGGCATCGCATCCAAGATCCGCTTGGCGAAGGCGACTTCCGCCGGATCGGGCGAAAACACGCGCTTGGCAATCTCAATTTGCGACGGGTGCAGCGACCAAGCGCCCACGCAACCCATCAAGAATGCATTGCGAAACTGCGCCTCGCAGGCCGACGGATCGGAAAAATCGCCGAACGGACCGTAAAACGCTTTGATGCCGGCCGACAGGCACGCGTCGACCATCTTAGCGACCGTGTAGTGCCACAGATCCTGCTGGAAGCCGGTGCGCGGACCGTCGCCCTTGGCGTCGGCGAGCACGAGATAGTCGGGATGACCACCGCCCACCCGCGTCGTCTTCATGCCGCGCGAGGCCGCCAGATCCGCCGGGCCGAGCGACATCCCATGCATGCGTGGCGAGGCAAGGGCGATCGCCTCCACATTCTTCACCCCCTCCGCCGTCTCCAGGATGGCGTGGATGAGAAGCGGCTTCGACAGGCCATGACGGGCCTCAAGCTGGGCGAGCAGCTGGTCAAGATAATGAATGTCCCACGGCCCTTCGACCTTGGGCAGCATGATGACGTCGAGTTTTTCGCCAACGGCAGCCACGATTTCGGTCACATCGTCTAACAGCCACGGCGAATTGAGGCAATTGACCCGCGTCCACAGGCCTGTCGCGCCAAAATCGGTGTCGCGCGCCATCTGGATGAAGCCTTGGCGGGCCGCAATCTTCTGGTCGGCGGGGATGGCGTCTTCCAGATTGCCAAGCACCACATCGACCTGCTTGGCGATCTCGGGCACCTTGGCGCGCATCTTATCCAGGTGAGGCGGCACGAAGTGGATCATGCGCTCCACCCGCACCGGCAGGTCGCGATAGGGCTCCGGCGCCCCGATGGCCAACGGCTTATAGAACGCGCGCGCAGACTTCATTTAAGTCCCCCGTGACAACCTGATCGCATCGGCCTTCGCATAGCAGCATAGATGTTG
>CALSBD010000338.1:0-4448 GCA_943373055.1 Rhizobium sp. Q54 | reverse complement strand
CGGGCCCCGGCGTGAGAGAAGACCAAAACGGCCGCGCCGCGCGATCAGGCCGCGAGATTGCGCAGCACGAAGTGCAAGATGCCGCCGTTCTTGACGTAGTCGATCTCGTCGAGCGTATCGATGCGGCAGATCACCGGCACGTGCGTCACCTTGCCGTCGGCCGAGGTGATCTCCAGCGTGAGCTTCTCCTTCGGCTTGACGGTGGCGAGGCCCTTGATCGTCACGGTCTCGTCGCCCTTGAGCCCGATCGAGGCCCACGAGGTGCCCTCCTCGAACACGAACGGCACGACGCCCATGCCCACGAGGTTGGAGCGGTGAATGCGCTCGAACGACTGCGCCACGACCGCGCGCACGCCCAAGAGGTTGGTGCCCTTGGCCGCCCAGTCACGCGACGAGCCGTTGCCATACTCCACGCCGGCGAAGATGATCAGCGGCACGTTGTCCGCCTGATAGGTCATCGCCGCGTCGTAGATGGGCATTTCCTGGCCCGACGGCTGATGGATCGTCAGACCGCCTTCCTTCACGTTGCCCGACGCGTCCTTCACCATGTGGTTCTTGATGCGGATATTGGCGAAGGTTCCGCGCATCATGACTTCATGGTTGCCGCGCCGGGTGCCGTACTGGTTGAAGTCGGCCGGCTTGACGCCGTTCTCCTGCAAATACTTGCCCGCGGGCGAGGCCGCCTTGATCGAACCGGCCGGCGAGATGTGGTCGGTGGTGATCTTGTCGCCGAATAGGCCGAGGATGCGGGCGCCAACGATGTCGGTGACCGGCTTCGGCGTCTTTTGCATGCCGGTGAAGTAGGGCGGGTTCTGCACATAGGTCGACTTGTCGTCCCACGCATAGGTCTGGCCGGTCGGCGCGTTGACCGCCTGCCAGTTGGCGTCGCCCTTGAAGACGTCGGCGTACTTCGTCTTGTACATCTTCTTGGTGATGTTGTCTTTGATGAAGGCCTGGATCTCCTTATTGGAGGGCCAGATGTCCTTCAGATACACAGGCTTGCCGTCCTTGCCGGTGCCCAGCGGCTCCTTAGTAAGGTCGATCTTGGTCGAGCCGGCGATCGCGTAAGCCACCACCAGCGGCGGCGAGGCGAGATAAGCCGCCTGCACATCGGGCGACACGCGGCCTTCGAAGTTGCGGTTGCCGGAGATCACCGCCGAGGCGACGATGCCATTGTCATTGATCGCCTTGGAGATCGCCGGATCGAGCGGACCGGAATTGCCAATGCAGGTCGTGCAGCCGAAGCCGACGAGATAGAAGCCGATCTTATCAAGCTCATCCTGCAGGCCCGACTTGCCCAGATACTCCGCGACCACCTGGCTGCCCGGGGCGATCGAGGTCTTCACCCACGGCTTGGCGGCAAGGCCCTTGGCCGCGGCGTTCTTGGCCAGAAGCCCCGCACCGATCAGCACCGACGGGTTCGACGTGTTGGTGCACGACGTGATGGCGGCGATCATCACGTCACCATGGCCGATGTCGAAGTTCTTGCCTTCGACCTTGACGCGCTTGTCCTCGTCGCCGGCCTTGGCGAAGCCGCCCTTGTCCTTGGGCGCGGCGAGCGCGGCGGCGAAGCCCGACTTGATGTCGCCCAGCGCCACGCAGCGCTCGGGCCGGTTCGGGCCGGCGAGCGAGGGGACGACGGAGCCAAGATCAAGCTCCAGCGTGTCGGTGAACACCGGATCCGGCGTCGACTTGGTGCGGAACAGGCCCTGCGCCTTGCAGTACTTTTCGACCAGCGCGACCCGGTCTTCCTTGCGAGCGGTGAAGTCGAGATACTCGATCGTGGTGGCGTCGACCGGGAAGAAGCCGCAGGTGGCGCCGTATTCGGGGCCCATGTTGGCAATCGTCGAGCGGTCGGCCAGCGTGAGATTGCCAAGGCCCGGACCGAAGAACTCAACGAACTTGTTGACGACGCCCTTCTTGCGCAGCATCGCGGTGACAGTCAGCACGAGGTCGGTCGCCGTGACGCCTTCCTTCAGCTTGCCGGTCAGCTTGAAGCCGATCACTTCGGGGATCAGCATCGACTGCGGCTGGCCGAGCATGGCGGCTTCCGCCTCGATGCCACCAACGCCCCAGCCCAGCACGCCCAGGCCATTGACCATGGTGGTGTGCGAATCGGTGCCCACCACGGTGTCGGGATAAGCGACCTCGACCGTTTCGGTCTTGCCGCCCTTGCCCTTCACCTTTTCCTTCTTGGTCCACACGGTCTGCGCCAGATACTCGACATTGACCTGGTGGCAGATGCCGGTGCCCGGCGGCACGACGCGGAAGTTATCAAACGCGCCTTGGCCCCACTTGAGGAAGTTATAGCGCTCACCGTTCTGCTCGTATTCGCGCGCCACATTCTGCGACAGCGCCTGCGCATTGCCAAAGAAGTCGACGACGACCGAGTGGTCGATGACGAGATCGACGGGGACGAGCGGGTTGATCATGTCGGGACTGCCGCCGAGCGCCTTCATGCCATCGCGCATGGCGGCGAGGTCGACGACGGCGGGCACGCCGGTGAAGTCCTGCATGAGCACGCGGGCCGGGCGGAAGCCGATTTCCTTATCGACCTTGCCCTTGTTCACGAGCCAGTCCTTCATCGCAACGATGTCGTCCTTGGTGACGGACCGTCCATCCTCGAAGCGAAGCAAGTTTTCGAGGAGCACTTTCATGGAGAACGGGAGCGCGGAGATGCCCTCCAGACCGTTCTTCTCGGCATCCTTCAAGCTGTAATAGATGTAGGTCTTGTCACCCACCTTAAGCTTCTTGCGGCACTTGAAGCTGTCGAGAGCGGTCATCGTGCATGGTCCCCCGTGTCCTGCGACCGGTGCGACGCGGGCCCGATGAAACCGATGGCGGCAAGACGCCCGCCCGCTTCCGGCTTCTGCATCAGAAGCCAGCCGGCGGTAGCGGGCGCACGCCCGTCCGCCCGGTCCCATCGCGGGCGCGGGCATCGAACGCGGCGTACAATCAATATCCCCCGAAGGGGTCCCGATCTGACCCACGCGGCCGGTCGCATGGGTTCGGCGCCGTATAGCGCTTTCCAACCGCAGTGTGAAGCGGAACTCACCTGATAGCGACCAAAGTTGCGTGAGCTTAAAAAGGCGCCATGATGCGACCAACTTCAGCACGGCGCGGGGCCAAAAACGCATGACGACCAAAGGGGATATGCCGGCTGGCCAAGCACGCGCGCTGATTGGTGCCAACATGGCGGCCGACCGTGGCGGTCGACGCGTGTTCGAAGGGGTGACCTTTCGGGCGGAGGCCGGCACGGCGTTGATCGTCACCGGCCCGAATGGGGCGGGCAAATCATCGCTCTTGCGTGTGATTGCGGGCCTGGTGCGCGAAGCGGAGGGCACCATCACGCTGGAGGGCGGTGACCCCGACTTGAGCGTGCCGCAGCAAGCGCACTATTTCGGCCACCTTGATGCCCTCAAGCCCTCGCTGACAGTCGCCGAGAACCTCGCCTTCTGGCGCGCTTATAACCGACCCACGGGCCTTGACGTCGACCACGCGCTCGATGCCGTGCAGCTTGCCGCTCTGCATGATTTGCCGGCGGCTTATCTCTCGGCCGGCCAACGCCGACGGCTCGCGTTTGCCCGGCTATTGGTATCGCATCGCCCGCTGTGGCTTCTTGATGAGCCCACCTCCGCGCTGGATGCCGACTCCGAGCGGCGCCTGATCGGGCTTGTCAATGATCACCTTGCGACCGGCGGGCTGGTGGTCGCCGCCACGCACCTTGCCTTGCCATTGGCGCGTGCGGCGACGATTCGGCTGGAAGCGGCGCGGGAGATGGCCTGATGGGAGCGCTGTTTATCCGCGAGTGGCGGCTTGCCTTGCGCGTCGGCGGTGGCGCGCTGATGGGGGCGTTGTTCTTTTTGATCGTGATCACCGTGATCCCGTTCGGCGTGGGACCGGATCTGGCGCTGCTCGCCCGGATCGGCCCGGCGATCTTGTGGATCGGCGCGCTGTTGGCCACGCTGTTGTCGCTTGACCGGCTGTTTCAGGCCGACCGCGACGATGGCGCGCTTGATCTTTTGTTGATGGGGGAGATGGCCGTTGAAGTGCAGGTGCTTGTTAAATGCGCTGCGCACTGGGCGGCCACCGGCTTACCGCTCGTCTTGATCGCGCCGCTCTTGGGCCTGTTCATGAATATGGAACCGGTGGCGATTGCCGCCGTGGTGGCGACCTTGGCGGTGGGCACGCCGGCGCTCACCTTGATCGGTGCGATCGGGGCCGCGCTCACCGTCACGCTGCGCCGCGGCGGCTTGCTGCTGCCGATCCTCGTGTTACCGTCGTGCGTTCCGGTACTGATCTTCGGTGTCTCGGCAACCACCGCGGCGGTGATGGAACCGGCGCCGTTCATGACCCCGTTCCTGATCCTGACCGCGCTGGCCCTCTTTTCCGCCGTGCTCGGACCGGTCGCGGCGGGTGCCGCCCTGCGCCAAGCGATGGACTAGCCG
>CALSBD010000337.1:0-4473 GCA_943373055.1 Rhizobium sp. Q54 | reverse complement strand
GCGTCGTTCGCCGGCGTGGTGGTCGTCGCCATCGTCATTGACGGCAAGGGCGGCATGCCGGTCGACCCGGAGGTTTCGCTCATCGGCCTGCCCGAGGCCGACCGCGACGGCGTGTTGTTCCAAGACCGGGTGGAAGACGCCGTCGATGGCGTGTGGGACAGCTTGCCCAAGGCCAAGCGCCGCGATCTGGAGACAGTCCGCGAGGCCATGAAGAAGGCCGTGCGTGCGGAGGTCAACATGCGCTGGGGCAAGAAGCCAATCGTAGACGTTGTGATACTGGAGCTTTGAGCGCGGTCACGGTATTCAATCGCCAGACCCCTGTTTGAGGAGACTGGTGATGATTGGACGGCTCAACCATGTGGCCATTGCGGTGAAGAACCTGGATGCGGCGGTCGCCGTGTATCGCGACACGCTCGGCGCCGAGGTGTCGGAGGCCTTGCCGCAGCCGGACCACGGCGTGACCGTCGTTTTCATCACCTTGCCCAACACCAAGATCGAGCTGTTGGAGCCGCTGGGCGAGGGGAGCCCGATCGCCAAGTTCCTCGAGAAAAACCCCGACGGGGGCATTCACCACGTGTGCTACGAGGTCGACGACATCTTCACCGCGCGCGATCGGATGAAGAATGAAGGCGCCCGCGTGCTGGGCTCCGGCGAGCCGAAGATCGGCGCCCACGGCAAGCCGGTGCTGTTTCTTCACCCGAAGGACTTCTGCGGCACACTTGTCGAACTCGAACAAGCCTGAGGCAATCCGTCGCTGGCGTCGGGACGGCGCGCTATGCCCTTGACCGCGCGAGCCGATCCGCCACTTATGGCGCGACGGCGCCGCGCTCGTGTCGGTGCTCATGAATGTCCAAGCGGCCCCTCACGGCAGGGGCCCATGCGGATCGGGAGTATGACGCGTGACCACCCTGTCGTGGCCAACCCTCATCGCCATTTATTTCATCGTGTGGTGGCTCACGCTGTTTTGCATTTTGCCGCTGGGCGTGAAGACCCAGGAAGAGGCAGGCGAAATCGTGCCCGGCAGCGCCACCTCGGCTCCCGTACGCCCACAGCTCCTCATGAAGGCCGGCCTCACCACGATCGTCGCCGCGATTGTGGTTGGCTTGTTTTTCCTCGCGGTCCGCATGGGCCTGAGCCTCGACGACTTCCCCATTTGACGAGCGGGCCCGCGAGGGCGTCGCTTAGGCGCCCTCGAACCGGCCGAACCACAAATCCGGCGCCGATGTGTTGTGCCGCGAGATTGCCGTGCGTCCCAGGCGCGCTTCTGTCGTCACGCCCGACGTAAAGCTCGCCACCGACGTAACCTGAGGTGTGGCCTCCGCGCTCGCCCGCACGGTCACCTCCGCCATATCGGAATTCTCGGGCGTCACGAACATCGAGCGCACGGCCGCGAAGGCCTGGTTGGCACCGGTCGGCATGGAGAAGCGCGTCTCAATCGCCAGCCGCTCGCGGTTGATCTCGGCAATCCGCAGCGTCGCCTGTCCGCCCAAATCAAAGTCGATAAAGAACGTCATCGTCTCCGGCACGAACTCAACACGCTTCAAGTTCACGATCGGCCGGCCGTCATCCTCAATGGGGCCGACCAGGAACGACGAGCCATAGACGCTGTAGTTGAGGCTTTCCACCGGCAACGGTTTACCGCGCCAATAGCCGTCGGAGGGATAAAGCACGAGAAACTGATGCCGCCCCATCTTGGGCTCGGCCGCGTCCTTGCGGTAGAGCTGCATGAGGTGGATACCGTGCTCGACCGTGCTGCCGACCACGAAGTCGATTGTCTTCGGCCGCCAGAACGTCTCGTGCACATTGCCGACCATCAGCCACTCGGACGTCTCCCACAGGATCACCCGGCGCGGGGTAAAGCGGTGCTTGGGGTCGGTCGGATGGCTCTGTTCGTTGAAACGGCAGCCGGAGAAATCCGGTGCGTAGCTGTCGACCGTCACCCGGTCCATGTAGGGCGGATGCAGCGCCTCAATCCGAAACGCCCGCACGGCGCTGCCGACCAGCCGCAGGTCGACATTGTCTTCCTCCGCGCAGGTCGTGATGGTGGAACGATTGACGAGCTCGACACTGCGTGGATTTGCTTGCGCGAGGGCGGGACCAAGGGGCCAGGCGGTGGCAGCTGCGGCGGCGGAGGTGACGAACTGGCGACGGGAAAGACCACGGAACATCGGTGCTGCGACCCCATTTGGTGTTGGCTGTCTTCCATCGCGAGGCAGGGTGGCGGGAACGTGGCGATGGACGCTCATTTCCGCTCAAGCAGGCTGGGACGATGTGAGTACCGGTTCATCGCAAAAGAGCACACGAAGGCAAGAAGATAGGAGCGCCCTGCGCGTCTGTCGAACACGTGGTGCTCCAAGGCCGAGCAGTCAGGCGTCCGTAGAGGAGTCGAGATAGACGTGTTTGCGCGCCAGCGCCGCGTCGATCGTCGGTGCGGTGAAGATGTGCACCTCCGGCCGCCGCACGCCCGCGGTGACAAGCCCTCGGCGCACGCCGCGCGACATGCCGGTGAGCACCACCTCCGCCCCTCGCGCGTGGGCGGTTGCGATGACCCCTTTGAGCGCGGCCGCGCCGGTGGTGTCGACGAGCGGGACGCCGGAGAAATCCAACACGACAAGCTTCGGCCGGTCGCCGATGCGACCGAGCGTGCCGGCCAGCCGGTTCGCCGCGCCGAAGAAGAAGGGCCCGTTGATGCGATAGATGATCGCGTCGCGCGTCTTGGCGAGGGTGGGGTCATAGGGCGTTTCCACGTCATCGCGGTGGTCGGTGAGCCCCGCTTCGCCATGCCCATGCGCGCTCACTTCCACCGCTTCGGCCATGTTGTGCATGAACAAAAACGCGGCGATCACCACGCCCACTTGGATGCCGACCGTGAGGTCAAAGAACACCGTCAACAGGAAGGTCGACACCAAAACCACCCGGTCGCCCCAACCCGAATTGGCGATCAACCGGGCCATGACATGCACCTCGCTCATATTCCACGCCACGATGACGAGGATCGAGGCCAAGACGGCAAGCGGCACGTAGGACGCAAGCGGTGCGGCGACCAGCATGAACACGAGCAGAAACACCGCGTGCAGGATGCCCGACATCGGCCCGGTGGAACCCGAGCGGATATTGGTTGCCGTGCGGGCAATCGCGCCGGTCGCCGGCAGCCCGCCGAAGATCGGCGAGGCGATATTGGCGATGCCTTGCGCGATCAACTCCATATTGGAGCGATGCCGTCGCCCCGTCATGCCGTCAGCTACCACCGCCGACAGCAACGATTCTATGCCCGCCAGGAGCGCGATGGTGATCGCGTCAGGGAACACCGCGACGATCTTCTCCCACGAGATCGGCGGCAAAGCCGGCGGGGCTGGCACGCGCGGGATCTCGCCAAAGCGCGACCCGATCGTAACCACGTCAAGCGAGAATACGAGCGTGCCGACCGACGCCAACACGACCGCGATCAGGAAGCCCGGCCAGCGTGGACGCGTGCGCCGCAGATAAAGAATGAGCCCGATCGCGGCGAGCGAGAGCAGGACGGCTTGCGGGTTGACTGTGGGCAGCGCCGCCGCCAACGCCTCCACCTTGGCCAGGAATTCGCCGGGGAGCTTGCCGGTCGTGAGGCCGAGGAGCTCGGAGACTTGGCTGACGAAAATCGTCACGCCGATCCCGGCCGTGAAGCCGATGGTGACGGGGTAGGGGATGTATTTAATGTAGGTGCCAAGCCTCAAGGCACCGATGACGACGAGCATCACGCCCGCGATCAAGGTTGCCAGCGCCAAGCCGTCATAGCCATGCCGTTCGATGGTGGCGAATACCACCACGATAAACGCCGCCGTCGGCCCGCCAATTTGAAACCGTGATCCGCCAAGCGCCGAAATCAGAAAGCCCGCCACGATCGCGGTGAACAGGCCCCGATCCGGCGTGGTGCCCGACGCGATGGCGATGCCCATGGCAAGCGGCAAGGCGACAATCGCCACTGTCAGCCCCGCGATGGCATCCGCCACGAACTTTTGCGCCGAATAGCCCTCACGCAAGCTGGTGACGAGCTTTGGGGTGAACAGGTCTACCGACCGGTCCGCCTCGGGTGCGGACCCGCCGCCCCATGTTGATGACATCGAAAAATATCCCCCAGCGACCAACCGACCTCCCCAAGCCGAAGCGATCGCGAAAAAAAGGCTAGTCCTCCCAATGAGACCTTGGCAAGTCGGGAGGTTTGTCGACCCCCGGTCGGATGGGTAGGGGAAAGCCGTCCTGAAAAACGACGACTTGCCAGAAAGCGTCAACGGCGCGACACTTGGTTTCCGTTACGACAGGAGGTCGAACATGGCTCGGCATACGGGTGTTCTGGCGGTTTCAGCGGTTTGGGGACTGGCCCTCACCACGTCGGTCTTGGCGCAGTCGGCCTCGGTATTCGTCGACGAGGTGGTCCGCGAGAAGCTCTCGGCGGGCGACCGCACCACGCGTGTCTTGATCCTGTCCCGCGACCCG
>CALSBD010000336.1:0-4492 GCA_943373055.1 Rhizobium sp. Q54 | reverse complement strand
AAGTCAACCGATTCAAAAATTTTCATTCCGCGACGGCAGAGGTTACTGATGAAAGTCTCCGCGTTGATTGTATGCAATTAGAGCCATGATAATGAAAGGCTTTTTACGTATATAAAACTCCCTAGGGAGAGATCCCTTTCAGACGCGCTAGGCATTATCTCCTACCGGGAATAAATGCCTTCAGATCATATTAACCACGCTGGCATCCCTATTTCCCCGTACAAACACCTGGGGGTGTGGGATGAGCATTAAGCAGACGATGATCGCAATCAATATCCTGGTGACCGCCGTCGTGGCGAGTCTCCTGTCGTTCATGATGTGGAGCGAATACCAGGTCTTGACCACGATGAAGGCTGCTGGCCAGGCGGGGCGCGTGGTGGCTGGCATTTCGACAGCGTCCATTGAGCTGTCGTTGGAACGTTCCCTCACCCAGGTCGCGCTTAATCTTGATGCGCCTGTGTCGTCCGACATTGAACGCATGATCACCGACCAGCGCCAGAAGTCGGGTCGGCTCTATTCCGAGGCGATCAGCCAGATCGAAGCGTCGGATGCGATAGCGTCGCGGCGTGAACTGATCTCCCGCCTCAATGGCTATCTCAGCGAGATCAACGCGCTGCGCTCCACCGCCGATCGTGAAATGCGCCGTCCGCTCAAGGACCGCGATGCGCGGCTCGTGGAATCGATCCCGACCCAGATCAAGGCAATCGTGTTGCGCATGGATCGCCTGAGTGGCGATGCGCGCACGCTCATGCGCACCTCGCAGCCCAAGGTGATTGGCACCGACCTCGTCGTGCAGCGCGCCTTCGCGGTGCGCGAGTTTGGTGGCCGCGAGCGCACCATCTTCGCCGTCGCCGTCGCCCGCGGCGAGCCGATCCGCCAAAGCGATCTTCTCTATGCCACCGAAAACAATGGCCGCGCGTCGCAGGCGTGGGAGCTTTTGGAAGTCGCGGTAGATAGCCCGAACCTGACGGACGACGTGAAGGTTTCGATCCGCAATCTCGGGGCCAAGTATTTCGGCGCCTATCAAGACGTCCGCCAGACGATGTTCCGCGGTGCCGAAACCGGCAAGTATGACATTGCCTTCAACGACCTGTTCCAGCGCTCCGAGTTGGCGTTGCAGGCAGCTGTTGATCTCTTGAACGTCGCCGTTCAGTCCAACTTGCGCAATTCCGATGAGGCCATCGCGGCCGCTTGGACAAAGTTGATGATCGAGGGCTTTGCGGCGCTGTTTGCCTTCTCTTTGATCGGCTTCGTCGTGTGGTATTCCACGCAGCGTGTGGTTCGCCCGATTGGCGATGTGAAGGAAACCATGGACTTGATTGCCAATGGCAATCTGTCGATCACCGTGCCTGGCGGTGAGCATAAGGACGAAATCGGCGCGATCGCCCGCACGGTGACCTTGTTCCAAGAGCATTTGCGTCGGCTGGAAGACATGAAGCGCGAGGAAGCGGAGCGGGAAGCCTCCGCTCGCACCGAAAAGGCGCGCATGATGGCGACCTTGGCCAGCAACTTTGAAAGCTCGGTCGGCTCCATCGTCGCCGACGTGTCCACCTCGGCCGAACGGCTGCAAAGTGCCGCCCGTCGCCTGCAGGGCACCGCGGATGCCACCTCCGCCCGCTCGGCCAGCGTCGCCTCGTCGTCGGAAGAAGCCTCCAGCAACGTGCAGACGGTCGCCGCTGCGACCGAGGAACTCGCCTCGTCGGTGCGTGAAGTGGGTCGCCAGGTGGAGCAGTCCGCCCGCATCTCCGAGCGCGCGGTGATGGAGGCGCAGTCGACGGTCGCCAAGGTGAAGGAGCTCTCCACCGCGGCCAATCGGATCGGCGCGATCGTCGGTCTCATCCAAGACATCGCCGAGCAAACCAATCTCCTGGCGCTCAACGCCACCATTGAGGCCGCTCGCGCGGGTGAGGCCGGCAAGGGCTTCGCGGTGGTCGCCTCGGAGGTGAAGAACCTCGCCACCCAGACCGCGAAAGCCACGACCGAAATCGCCACCCAGATCAACGCCATTCAAGGCACCACGTCGGACAGCGCCGACGCGATCCAGGCGATCACGTCGACCATCGATGAGATCAACAAGATCGCCTCGGCCATTGCGTCGGCGGTGGAAGAGCAGTCGGCGGCTACCCAGGAAATCGCCCGCAATGTGCAGGAAGCCGCCAGCGGCACGAGTTCGGTGTCGGGCGCCATCGCCGACGTTCGCCACGCCACTGCCGATGCGGCCGTGGCCTCCAACGAAGTGCTTGACGCCTCCAACGGCCTCAACCAGCAGTCCGCGCGGCTGAAGGCGGAGCTGTCGAGCTTCCTCGCCACCATCCGCGCCGCGTGATGCCATCCCCCTCGCTCGCCGATCGTTACGGATCGGCGAGCGTACCTGTCGGGCGCAAATAGGAGACCTCGGCGCTGTCCGTCGACCCGCGCACCGTATCGATGCGCTCGATGGCGCGGGCGCGCGACACCATCAAATGGTCTCGCATCAAGTCAGCCGCGCGCGCCACATCGCCGGCCGCCAGGGCCTCCAGCACCGCCAGATGTTCAACAATGAACGGCTCAGGCCCAAACAGCCCCTCGGTGCGCTCGTACAAGAACCGGTGCGCGATCAACAGCGCCTGCGGTTGGCGGATCGCGTCGAGCAAGGTGGCATTGCCGCAGTGGCTCAACAGATCGACGTGCAGTTCATGCTCCAGGCTGTTGAGCACGGCGCCATCGGGTGCGCTGCGTTGTGCCGCCTCCAACCGATCGCGCGCGGCTCTCACCACACCGATCGGCAGACGCCCCGCCGTCTCGCGCAAGGCTTCAGGCTCCAGGATGGCACGCAGCCGGTAAAGCTCATCCACCCGCTGCCGGGTTAAGGCGGGCGCCACCCAGCGGCCGCCATCCATGCGCACCAAGCCCTTACCTTGAAGCCGCGCGAGCACGTCGCGGGCCACCGTGCGGCTGACGCCGAAGTGGCGGGCAAGCGCGGTCTCCGGCACTTGCCAGCTGCCACTAGAGATGCGGGCCGTGATGGCGTCCTCGACCTCGTCATAAATCGATTCCCAGGCATGCCGGGCGCCGATCTCGGCCTCGCCCACGCGGGGGAAAGCGCTCGCGTCGGGCGGTTCGCCCGCCGGCAGCGCGGCGCGCACCACATGGCCGCGGCCTTGTGCGTGGTCGAGAAAGCCGTCTTCCGACAACCGCGCCAAAGCGAGCCGGATGGTCGTGCGTGACACGCCGAACCGCTCAGCGAGCTGGGTCTCGACCAGGTGCCGACCGGCGGGATGGGTGGACTGGGTGATCTCGGCCGCCAGGATATCGGCGATCCGCGTGTGAAGCCGCGCGCCCGACCCCTCGTTGGTCTCCCGTCCCACCGATGCTCCACCTTTGTTGACCGTCTCACCCATGAAAATCACCCTTGCGCGTCCTCGTCAAATTGTCTAGTGCATACACTGTTCGTTCAGTGTATGCACTAGACAACGCGTTCAGGAGCCGTGTTGCCATGCGACTAGCCGGAAAGTGCGCCATCGTGACGGGAGCCGGGCAGGGGATTGGCCGCGCTATCGCGCTGGCCTATGCCGCCGAGGGCGCCGAGGTGCTCGCCATCAGCCGCACGGCGTCCAAGCTTGAGGCCTTGGTTGACGAACAGCCACGCATCCGGGTCGCCGCGATGGACGTTGTCGATCCGGGTGCTGAGGCGATGGTCGCCCATCGACCGGTGGATATCCTGGTCAGTTGCGCGGGCCACGTGGCGGTCGGCAGCGTGCTGTCATGCACGGACGCCGATTGGGACGTTAGCTGGCAGGTCAATGTGATGGCCCCCATGCGCATGATCCGAGCCGTGCTGCCCGGCATGATCACGCAAGGCGGTGGGGTGATCATCAATGTCGCCTCGGTCGCCTCCAGCATCACCGGCGTCAAGGACCGCGCGGCCTATGGCGCGAGCAAAGCCGCCTTGATCGGTCTCACCAAGGCGGTCGCGCGCGACCATGTCAGCCAAGGCATCCGCTGCAACGCGCTGTGCCCAGGAACCACCGACACGCCGTCACTGGGAGATCGCATTGCCGCCACGCCCGACCCCAAGGGCACCCGCGCGGCCTTCCTCGCCCGCCAAGCCATGGGCCGCTTAGGCCGGCCGGAGGAGATGGCCGAGGCTGCCGTGTTTCTGGCCTCCGACGCGGCTGCCTTCATGACGGGATCGGTGCTCGTTATGGATGGAGGCCAGACGCTATGAACCGGCCGTTCCTCACCCCCGATGTCCGTGTGCCGGTTGACCGGTTGGCCGCATTTTGCACCCGCGCGCTCAAGGCCGTGGGCGCTGACGATCCCTCGGCCGACGCCTGCACCCGCTCCTTGATGCACGGCAGCCTTCTGGGCGTCGATAGCCACGGCGTGCGCCTGTTGCCGCATTATGCGCGCGCCTTACAAGGCGGACGGCTCAACGGAGCGCCCCGCGTTCGGTTCGAGCGTACGGCGGCGGCCACCGGGCTTGTCCATGGCGACGACGCGCAAGGGGCGC
>CALSBD010000335.1:0-4495 GCA_943373055.1 Rhizobium sp. Q54 | reverse complement strand
TGGGCGGCAGCCTGGCCGCGTGGAGGGCCATGGGCGCGCGGATCACGATCGCGATCGCCACCGATGGCGCACGCGGCGGCACGGGCGATCCGACCGCATTGGCCACGCAACGGGCCCAAGAGGCCCGTGCCGGTGCCGCACTGCTTTGCGCCGACCTCGTCCTGTTGGGGTTTCCCGACGGCGCGCTGCGGCCAGATGCGGCCCTCATCGAAGCGCTGACCCGCCTCGTGCGCGAGACCAGCGCCGATCTCGTCTTGACCCACGACGCCAACGACTATCACGCCGACCACCGGGTGCTCTCACGCGCGGTCGACGACGCGGTCGGCTTTCGCGCGCCGGTGATGTTCGCCGACACCCGCGTGGGTGTGGGGTTTGCGCCCACGCACTGGATTGACACCACCGCCCATCAAGACGTCAAAGCCGCCGCGATCCGCTGTCACGCGAGCCAAGACCCCGACCGCTTTGTCGACGAAGCCCGCGCCTGGAGCCGGGCCCGCGCCGCCCAATGCGGCCACGACGGCTTCGCCGAAGCCTGGCGCTTCCTCCCCCGCCACCCCTTCTGCGACATCCGCGACCTATTGCCACCGGCCCCGCCGGTGAAAGGGGTGAGGGACCGGTCGGCGGGGCGGTGAGCGGCGGGCGCGTCAGGCGGCGTAGTGGTCGACGATATGGTCGATGGCCTGGGTAGTGCGCATGCCGGCCTCAGATTGCGTCACCCACATCACTTCCACATCCAAGGCCGGCGTGCCTTTCCATTCGACGCGCACGTGATCGCCGGCGGCGACCATGGGCGTGCCTTCAAAGCGAACCTTGAAGCCGTGATTGCAGATATCGACCAAATGCGCCCGTTGGCGGCGACGGGCGTCGAACACCATGATGGGATCGTTTGCTGGATAACGGGTTTCAACACGCCGATCCGAGATGTCCTTGGCAACCCCCTTGAGGAAGCCTTCAACCGCCGTTGAGAGTCGTTCGGTGACGTCCTCGACCTGTTGAGCGGTTTGGCGCACGCGGGCAGCCTCGCCGTTGGTGGCTTGCACGGCATCCTTCAGCGCCACGAGGGCCTGCGCCGTCGTGCGGGCGCCGGTGACCGCGTGCCCGATCGATTGATCGATCGACGTCGTCGCCGAGCGCTGCTCGGTCACCCCGGTGGCGAGCGCCTCGGTGGCCGTCGCGATGCGATGCATGGTGGACGTGATCGTCATGATCGCGTCAACCGACAAGCGGGTGGAGGATTGGATCGCGGTCACCTGGTCGGCGATTTCGTCGGTCGCGCGCGCGGTCTGCTCGGCGAGCGACTTCACCTCGCCGGCGACCACCGCGAAGCCGCGTCCCGCGTCGCCCGCCCGTGCCGCCTCAATGGTGGCGTTGAGCGCCAAGAGGTTGGTTTGCTCGGCAATCGAACGGATGAGACCGACCACTTCGCCAATGCGCTCGGCCGAGCGCACCAGTTCTTGGACGCGGGTGCTGGATTGCTCGGCGTCGTGCGTGGCCGTCTCGACCATGGCACGGGTCGCTTGCGCTTGCGACGCCAAGTCGCCAATGGAGACGAACAGCCGCTGCGCGATCGTGCCGACGGACTGCACATAGGCGTTCGCGTCGTTCGACGCTTCGCCGGCGCGAACGCTGTGCTGCGCGGTCTGATCACCCACCTCAAGGAGATGTTCCGCCGCGCCGCTTAGGGCCACCATCTCCGTTTTCAGCACGGTTTCGACATTGGCGATTTCGGTGCGGAACGTGCCAACGAGCCGCTCCAGCTTGTCCTGGCGCAGAAGCTCCATGTCGCGGTCCGCGCGGGCTTGCGCCTCCAGGCGGCGGCGGGCCTTGGCATTGTCGACGAAAATCGCCAACGCGCTGGCCATATCGCCGACCTCATCGCGGCTTTGGAAGCGAGCGAGGTCGACATCAAGGCGACCGTCTGCCACCTCGCGCATCGTGCGCGTGATGCCCACGAGCCGCGAGGACACGTGGGTGAGGAAATACCGCACCGTCCACCTGGTCGCCGCCAGCATCAAGAGCGACACCAAGCCAATGACAATCAGATTGCGCTCGGCCTTATCGTAGAGCTCCCCGGCCAGCCGGATATTGGCTTCGCCGGCGCGCGTCACCACCACCACGGCGGTCTCGAGCGCCTGGGAGGACTGGGCGAAGTAAGTCTCGAAATCGACGGGGTAGCTGGCCGAGCCGGCCGCCGCATACATCCGCTCGCGCAAGTCGCCATAGACATTAAAATACTGCTGGCGTACCGCCTCGACCGCGGTTTTCACCTCCGGTGCGATGGTCTCCCGCTTCAGCAAGCTTTCGGTCAGCGACCACGCCTGCAGCACGCGGCCATTGCTTTCGTGCATTTCCGGCAGGTTGGCGGTCGGAACAGGCGCGCCAAGCGCGGTGGCGATGGCGAAATAGGTGCGCTCGCGACCGCCATACTCGCGGATGATCCACGCCCTCTGCATGAGGAGATCGTGGCTAGCGACCTCATTGGGCAGACCCGCGGCATCTGGCCGAATGAGATCGCCCAAATCCTTGAACGCCACCACCGTGGCTTTGAGCGCTTCAATTCGCGACGCCCCTTGTGCCGACCGGTTCGCCTTGGACAAGGCGAGGTCTGGGTCAATGGCACGGCGCAATTCGGCCAGCCGCGACCGCTCGCGGGCCAACTGGCTAGCGAAAGCTTCTTCGTTGAGAAGATCCCGTTCCCGCAAGATCTCTTCAAGGCGGGCAAACAGCTCATCCGACTTGCGCCGCTGCTCCACCAGGAGGGCGCGGAAGCGATCAGGGAACCGATCGGGTAAGGCAAGGCCAACTTGCGAGAGCGAACGCTCGAAGGAAATCTCCACCGTCGCCTTGTTGAGGAGCGAGATGGCCGTCACGGAGTTTCCCACCGCACGGCTGGCCAAGAGCCGCTGGTACTCCGACATGATGGCATATCCAGCCGTCCCCACCACCAAGAGCGCGGCAGTCCACGAGAACACCAGGCTCACCATGCGGATCGACATGAGGCACCCCAGAACCTATGAGCGGAAGTACGGATAGTAACTATTAAAACGGTAAATCAATCATTAAGCACATGATGATCCAGCATCTGGAGTCGGCCGATCCGTTTGTTATTTCCTTCTTTCCAGGGTTACTTAGGGTGAATGCCTTGCTTGCAGAAACAAGCATATAGAATTAAACAAGGGTGTCTAAATTTTAAGCAGCTCATAGTATTGCTACCCTTTCCATCATGACAAACCCATCAAAGCTGAACGGTCGTCAAACTTACCCTGACGGGAGATG
This sequence comes from Rhizobium sp. Q54, assembly GCA_943373055.1. GTDB lineage: Bacteria > Pseudomonadota > Alphaproteobacteria > Rhizobiales > Ancalomicrobiaceae > CALSBD01. The sequence goes on along the minus strand of CALSBD010000335.1, from coordinate 1,219 downwards.
TCTGCGATCCTGACGTTGAAACCCACCTCACTTGCGTTTTGCGGTAGCCTCGCGCCAACTCGCCATTCATTGACCCTCAATGAGGCGCATCACGTCGATAGGTGACACTCGACCGACGGCTTTGCCCTCCCTTGCTTCAAACAGCGTTAGACTCAAGGGTCCATGTTGGAGCGTGTCGCTATCACCACCAGAACACTTGTGCCCTCGCCATCGACGCATGGAGTTTGGCGAGCCGAAACATGAACGTGCCCGCAAAGCGGACCTTCTCATCAACGGGCTTGGCCGAAACGCTGGAACCCATTAGAACGCCTCAAGATTAGGCCTTGGCCACGCGGCGCCGTCCACGATACGGTTGCGCGCGAATGGGGAGATCAGTGGATGGCGGATGGTGCTTTTTCCTTGCCTGAGCGCGAGGCGATGGAATTCGACGTCGTGATCGTGGGGGCCGGCCCGGCCGGCCTGTCCGCGGCGATCCGGCTGAAACAGATCAATCCCGACCTGTCCGTCGTCGTCTTGGAAAAAGGCTCCGAGGTCGGCGCGCATATTCTCTCCGGCGCCGTGATCGACCCGATCGCGCTCGATCGCCTGTTGCCGGAGTGGCGCACCGAAACCGATCATCCGCTCAAGACCCCGGTGACCGACGACCACTTCCTGGTGCTTGGCCCGGCCGGATCCCTGCGGCTGCCGAATTTCGCCATGCCGCCGCTGATGTCGAACCATGGCAACTACATCGTCTCGCTGGGCAATGTGTGCCGCTGGCTCGCCACCAAGGCCGAGGCGCTGGGCGTGGAAATCTACCCCGGCTTCGCCGCCGCCGAGGTGCTCTATGACGGCGATACGGTGGTCGGCGTCGCAACCGGCGACATGGGCGTGGGCCGCGACGGCGCGCCGAAGGATAGCTTCACCCGCGGCATGGAGCTGCGCGGCAAGTACACCTTGATCGCCGAGGGCGTGCGCGGCTCGCTCGCCAAGCAACTGATTTCCAAGTACGCCCTCGACGCGGGCCGCGAGCCGCCGAAATTCGGCATTGGCCTGAAAGAACTGTGGGTCATCGACCCCAAGAAGCACAAGCCCGGCCTGGTCCAGCACTCATTTGGCTGGCCGTTGGATCTGAAGACCGGCGGTGGCTCGTTCCTCTACCATTTGGAAGACAATCAAGTCGCAGTCGGCTTCGTCGTTCACTTGAACTACGACAATCCATGGCTCTCCCCGTTCGAGG
>CALSBD010000334.1:0-4500 GCA_943373055.1 Rhizobium sp. Q54 | reverse complement strand
GAGCGTCTTCACCTCGGCGGCCACGACGGCAAAGCCCTTGCCCATCTCACCGGCGCGCGCAGCCTCAATGGTGGCGTTGAGCGCGAGCAAATTGGTCTGCTCGGCAATGTCCTGGATGAGCGAAACGACCGCGCCAATCTTGGTGGCCGCCTCGGCGAGGCTCGCGACCTTCTGGTTTGACACCTGCGCGGTGGCCGTGGCCGACGAGACGACCGACGACATTTGCGACACCAGGGTGCCGATCTCGCGCACCGAACGATCAAGCTCGTCGGCAGCTTGCGACATCTCCGACACCGAGCCATCGGCATGGCCGAGGCTGTCGGTCAACCGGCCGACCGATTGGCGTGCAGTCTGCGCCTCGGCCTGCAGGCCATGGGCGCGCTGGGTGACGGCCTGCACCTGCCGCTCCAAATGGCCCAGGATCTCGGCGACACGGCGGGAGAATTGCTGCGAATCCTGCGCGCGGCGATTGGCGGCCTCCAATGAGGCGGCGTCCGTGCGGGTCTGTTCCAACCGGGCGGCCTCACCCTCGGCCAAGGCCTTCTCAGCCGCCGCGCGCGATTCCTCGGCGATCGCGAAGGTCGACTTCAGCGTCTGGGTCAGCCACACGAGGGTTAAGAACTGCGCCACCAGAATGACGGCGTGAAGCACGACGCGCAGGAGGCTCGCGCCATCAGGGAACACCGCCGACGGCATCACGAAGGTGAGCACCAGATGATGGACGGCCACCACGCCGGTGAACGCCAGGAGCGGCCGCCAGTCGACGAGGCCCGCGCAGATCGCCAGCGCCGCGAAGAAATACATGTGCATGTCGATCTGCAGCGCCATGCCGCTGCCCGACCAGGTGAAGGCATACACGAGAAGTGCCACCAGACCCGCGAGTGCCACCCCCACGGTGGTGCCCACCGCCACGGGCGTGGCGCCCATCATGCGCTGCGCGGTCGGCACGGCGGCCAGCGCGATCGCCAGACCACCGGCCGCCATCCACGACACCCCGTCCCGGAACAGGGCCGCCGCGATCACCAGGACCACGTTGACCCAGAGGAAGGGGATCAGAAACTGCAAATAGCGCTCGCGCAGGGCATCGAGCGAGTCACGACCGGAGGTCAGCGAGGCGATCATAGGCGCACTCCTTGGGCGTTGACCGGTCGACAACCGACCGCCAACGCGGCATCAACAACAAAGACGGCCCCCACCTGCCACAACCGGGCAGCAAGGCCAGGGCGTTCGGACGAAACGACGTAAAGGCCAGGCACCGCACCAACGGCGACCAGAAGCGCATCGGCGCGCGCGAGCGTTTCCAACAGCGCGCCGGCTGGGCGCTCGGTCGGCAACGCGACCAGCATGGGCCGGCCATCACGCGGCAAGGCCACGACGGCGCCCACCCCAAACACAGCCAAGAGAAGTGTCAGCACGAGCGCGCCATCGACGCCTCGGCGTTTGACAGCGGCGGCCACGGCCCCCACCCCTTCCTTGCGTCTCACCGGGCCGGCCCCCATAGGCGACCCTCGGGAAAACCACGTGGGAAGAGAATCGGAAGAGGGTTGAAACAGGGTTAACGCGGCGGTCCCTCCGCTACGCAAGTTTTTGAAAAATCACCGAAATTCACTTTTTACGAGCGCAGGTTCGCCCTGCAACCTAAAGGACCGGTGAGCCGGTGCCCTGGCGCCCCGCTGACGCCAGACGCTGCGCGGCTGTCACAGCCGATCGCGCAGCGCGAACCAGGTCATGGCGAGCGCCAAGCTGGGGGCGCGCAGAAGCTTGCCACCCGGGAATGCCGGCGTGGGCAAAGCGGCAAAGGTATCCAGTCGATCGGTGTCGCCCTCGATCGCGCGGGCAAGCACATGACCGGCGAAGGTGGCGGTGGCGACCCCTTGGCCCGAATAGCCCGAGCCGGCATATACCCCCGAGCGCAGCCGGCGAATGAACGGCAGCCGCTTGACGGTGACGGCCAGCGTGCCGCCCCAGGCATGGTCGATGCGGGCATCGGCGAGGCCGGGATAGATATTGAGCATGTGGCGGCGCACGAAGGATTTCAGATCCGCTGGGAAGCGACGTGAATAGGTCTCGCCGCCGCCAAACAGCAGCCGGCCATCGACCGTCGGTCGCCAGTAATAAACAACGAACCGACTATCGGCGACCGCCTCGCCTCCTGGGATCAGCGCGGTCATGCGCGCGCCGAGCGGCTCGGTGGTCAGGATATAATTGTTAATTGGCATCACCCGCGCTTCAAGCTCGGCGTCGAGGCCTTCCAAATAGCCATTGCCGGCCAGAATGACCGCGCTTGCCGTGATGCGTCCGTGCGCCGTCTCGACCACTGGACGCGCGCCGGGCACCACGCGCAGCGCCGGTGTGGCATCGTGGAGCACCGCGCCGGCCGCCTCAGCCGCGCGGGCAAGTCCAAGCGCGAAATTAAGCGGGTGCAGATGGCCTGCACCAGCATCATGAAAGCCGCCATGGTAAGCGCCGGTGCCGATGGCGGCGGCAAGCGCGTCGCGCTCGAGAAAGCGCACCTGGCTATAGCCATAGTCGCGCTGCAGCTTTTCGACATAGGCGCGCTCGGCGGCGACATAGCGCGGCTTGTGGTCGGCGATGATGAGGCCATCGCGCCAGTCACACGCGATCGCATGGCGCGCGATCAAATCCTTCACATGGTGCTTGGCCGCCTCGGCCAGATCCCACAGCCGGTGCGCCATTTCGACGCCAAACCACGCCTCCAGCGTGGTCTGATCGCGCCGCTGGCCGGTGTGCAGCTGGCCGCCATTGCGCCCCGACGCCCCCCAGCCGATCCGCTTGGCCTCAATGAGCCGCACCGACCGGCCTGCTTCAGCCAATGTCAACGCGGCCGACAACCCGGTGAACCCGCCGCCAATCACGCAAACGTCAACAGCCACATCCCCGGCAAGCGCGGGGCGCACGGCATGGGGATGGGCGGTGGCGGCATAATAGGACGGGGCGTGCTCGATCATGATCCCAGGCGGCTTTTGGACACGTCGGCGCGACCGTATCGGGTTTTTGCCAGGAGAAGAACCCCACAGTGGCCCGCGCGGCGAAAGAGGCGGATAGCTCGCCTTCCGCCGCTCCCTTCGGCAAGCGGGCCGAAAGCGCGGCGACTGTTGCACGCCCGCCCTAGAGGGTCGGTGCGTTTACCTTGTATTCACCCTGATGCGGTGTCGTTCGTGGGCGGACCCTGAGTGAGGGCTAGTCGCGCGTCGACCCTGAAAATCGATTGATCGCGAGAGCCTTGATGAGCACCGATTCGTCCGACGCGCCCGTTCGCCTGTCCCGCCGCGCCTTTGTCATTGGCCTGCCCTTCGCACTGGCCGGCTGCACGACCACGGGCGGCGGATTTCGCATGCTGTCCGTGCCCATGTCGGAAGAGACATTCGACTATGCCGAGATCTATGGCCCGCGCGTCGACCAGGGCCGCAAGCTGAAGCCGGTGCCGTGGAAGAAGGTGGACCGCCAGTTCCTGCGCCAGCGGGTGGCTTATGCGGGATCGGAGCCGGCCGGCAGCATCGTGGTCGATCCGGCCAACCGGCACCTTTATCACGTGGAAGAGCGCGGCCGGGCGATGCGCTATGGCGTGGGCGTCGGACGCGAGGGCTTTTTGTGGGCCGGCGAGGCGCGGGTGCGGCGCAAGGCGGCCTGGCCAACCTGGACCCCGCCCGCCGAAATGCAGGCGCGCGACCCCAAGGCGCGCAAGTGGGCCGGCGGCATGCCCGGCGGCGTGGAAAACCCGCTGGGCGCGCGGGCGCTCTATCTCTATCAGGGCAACCGCGACACGCTCTACCGCCTGCACGGCACCAACGACCCCCTGTCGATTGGCCAGGCCATGTCCTCCGGCTGCATCCGCCTGTGGAACCACGACATCATCGACCTGCACGCCCGGGTGACGGCCAACACCCCGGTGATCGTGCTGGGGTGAAAGCGGATCTGAGAGGTGCGTTGCGACCGGGGTTGGGGACGTCTTGGCGGGGCCGCTGCGGCCGTGGTCACGAGCAGACGTTGATAGGTAGAGATTCCTTAGTTTGGGTTCTCCCAGACGGGCTCTGGGTGTGCCCGTTCGCGCGGGGGTTGGCGGATAGTTAGGTCGGGCGGGGTTGGACGCGAGGCGCCAGCCGAGGTGGCGACGGCATCAATGGCCTCTCCACCCGCGTGAAGCCCGACACCATGGTGATTGAACGGGGTGGGCTGTGGAGAGTTCTGGGCCCGCTGTTACTGCAACCGTGAGCAACCTGAGATAGGTACATCTTCCTTAGCCGGAGCTTTCCAAGACGGGCTCCGGATGTGCCCGTTCACGCGAAGCCGGATGTGCCCGTTCACGCGAAGGTCGACGACCCGTGAGGGTGGGCGGGGGCAGGTGCTCTCAGCCTTCCAGGTATGCTCGACCGAGCCCTGTCCCGACGTTTCGGACCGGGCACATCCCTGACAGATCTCAGTCTCCCCGATAGCCGGGTCCACCGCGTCCCGCGGCCACCGGCAACTTTCAAGTGACGC
>CALSBD010000333.1:0-4504 GCA_943373055.1 Rhizobium sp. Q54 | reverse complement strand
CATTCGAAATCTGTCACGGGCAACACCCTGACAACCAAAGCCGCGCTATGCCAAATACCGAAGCGCTGCACGTGAGGGCTTATCAACGGCAATACTGTCAAAAAACGAAAATAGAGCCCGCGATAGGCGACCCAAGGATCGCTTATCGCGTGCAATAAAAGGTCAGGCGCGCGTCCTGACGGTCAGATCACTCGTCGTCGCCCGCCAAGGTCTTGACGAGTTCGACGACCTTGCGGCGGACTTTGACGTCCTTGATGCGCACGAAAGCCTTGTTCAAGGCCAAGCCTTCGGCCGAGGACAAGAAGTCGACGACGTAAGACGTGCTGCCGGCGTCTTCGAAACCCTTGCTCTTGTTGGCATCGGGATCGATCATCGGGGCGTCTTCGAAGAAGAACGAGACCGGAACCCCCATCACCCGGGCGATCGCCTGCAAACGGCTGGCGCCGATGCGGTTGGTGCCCTTTTCGTACTTCTGGATTTGCTGGAAGGTAATCCCCAGGTGCTCACCCAGTTTTTCTTGGCTCATTCCCAGCATCATGCGCCGAAGTCGGACACGGCTGCCGACATGCACATCGATAGGGTTCGGCGACTTCTTGCTTACCATTGTGACCCCGTGTGTCTCACCGGACGTGGATTATAATTGAAAGCCAAGGGACAGTGATACCTTACCCAAGGTTTACTTCAATCCCCACTCCCCTTGATTTCAACTCGAGTCGCTCGGCTGGTTTATTGCGGAAGGCACAGTGACGGGCCCATCGCGAACCATTATCTTCGCAACACATTATGATTTGACTCTTGTTTAACCCTCAAGTCAATCCAGGCGTGCGAACTTCCTTTTTAATTCGTGTCAAAAAAGCGAAAAATGCGAACCCGACGAGTGAAAGAAAACCCCAGTCACCCCACTGTGCCATCAGCGTCGGCGGCAGGGCGCGCGGCAGGTCGGCATCAAGGATCCCTACACTGTCAAGTGGAAGTGACGCTACGATACGTCCATGGGCGTCGATGACCGCTGAAATGCCGCTATTGGCCGCGCGCACGATCGGCAAACCCTCCTCCACCGCGCGCATGCGCGTCTGAGCGAGGTGCTGGTATGGGCCCGAGGTGACCCCAAACCACATGTCATTCGTCACGTTGACGATCCATTGCGGCCGCTGATCGGGCGCCACCGCTTTGGCGGGGAAAATCACCTCGTAGCAAATGAGCGGCGCGAACGACGGCAGGCCCGGCACGCTCAGCGTCATGAGGCCCTGCCCACTGGAAAAGCCACCAATTTGTCCGGTGATTTGGCGCAGCCCCCAGCTTTCCAAGAGCGGCTGGAACGGCAAATACTCGCCGAACGGCACCAAGTGAACCTTATCATAGGTCGCGGCGATCTGGCCGTCGTCGGCGATAGCATAAAGCGAGTTATAGTAGCGCCGACGGGTCTCACCGGCCGCGGGCGGTTCGGCGCGGTCGCCACCGGTGACCAAGGTGGTGCCAGGCGGCAAGAACTCCGCGATTGCCGGCAGCGCGCCGGGCTGATCGGCCAGCAAATACGGGAAGGCCGATTCGGGCCAGATGAGCAGGTCGATCCCCTCCACGCTGGGTGGCGTGGCGGCGGCAGATGGGTCGGCGCGCGGGCGGGTGGCGCCGGAGGAGAGCGCGAAATAGCGCTGCAGGATGCCCGCGCGCACCTCGGGCTCAAAGCGCTCCAGCTGACCCAGGCGCGGTTGCATGATGCGCAGCTGAATATCGGCATGGGTGCCCGGGCCATCGCCCGACAGGCGCCACACGCCAAAGCCAACAAGGCCCACCAGCACGGCCAGCATGGTTGAGACATAAGCCGGGCCGCCGCGCGATCCCGCCATCAGCGCGGCCGGTGCGCCATAGATGAGGATGGCGAGAAAGCCGAGGCCATAGACCCCCACCACCGAGGCGCCTTGCATCAAAATGGGGTCAACGCCGAGCGTGTGGCCAAGGAGGTTCCATGGAAACCCGGTCAGCACATGGCCGCGCGCATAGTCGGCGAGTGCGAGCGCGATGGCGAGCGCCACGATGCGGCGCCAGCCGCTTGGCCACAGCATGCGGGCGATGCCGGTCGCCAGCCCGGTGAAGATCGCCAGACCCGCGGGCAGCACCGCGACGGCGAGCGGCAGAAACACCGCGAAGCGATCGCCATCGACCAACAGAGCCGCCCCGGTCCACCACAGGCCAGCGGCAAAGTATCCAAAGCCCCAGGCCCAGCCCACGCCGAAGGCCGGGCGAAACCGGCGCACCTTGCCCGAGCGCGAGGCGCCCACCGCGCCGTCGAGCAGCAAGACGAGCACGGGCACGCTGATGAACATCACGAAGAACAGGTTGAGCGGCGCCAAGGCCAATGCGGCCAACGCGCCGGCCAGCATGGCGATCAACAAGCGCCACCAGCCATCGGCCAGAACGAGGCTTCGGATCACGGCTTGCATGGCACCTCAGCGAGTGGCCGCGGACGCGAGCGAGAATCGCTCGCGCGGATCGCGTCGCTCTCGTGTCGCGGATGGTCCGGGGACCGTCAAGGCCGTTTGGTCCGCGAACCGTCCGTTAGAGCGCTTTTCGATCTGACTGCATCAGATCGGCGCTCTAACTCTTTGTTCGCGCGTGATCTTCATCCAATAACCGGTTTCCACTTATTGGGATCACGCTCGAGGGCATCACATGGTGCGCAAGGTCTTGTCGAGCACATCGATCATCTGGTCGATGTGGTGGGTTTCCATCACGAACGGCGGGGCGATGACGGCGGCGTCGCCGGTCGTCTTCACGTGCAGGCCATTGTCATAGAGCTTCTTTTGCAGGATGTGGCCAGCTTTGCCGGGCGTGCCCATCATGGCGACGTCGACGCCGCCCATCATGCCATAGCCGCGGATATCGGTGACGGCCGGGATCCCCTTGAGCGAAAACAGCCCTTCGAGGAAATAGGCCGACATCTGCGCGGCGCGCTCGAACAAACGCTCCTTCTCGAAGATATCGAGCGTGGCGATGCAGGCCGCGCAGGCGGCGGGGTGGGCTGACCAGGTATAACCGTGGAAGAACTCGATCTGGTCGGGCGTCGCCGCGTCGGCGAGCGTGTCATAGATGGAGCGCTTGGCGGCGACGGCGGCCATCGGCTGCGCGCCATTGGTGATCGCCTTGGCCATGGTGATGATGTCGGGCGTCACGCCGAACGATTGGGCGGCGAACTCACGGCCCGTGCGACCGAAACCGGTGATGACTTCATCGAACACCAAGAGGAGGCCGTGCTTATCGCAGATCTCGCGCAGGCGCTTCAAATAGCCCTTGGGCGGCACCAAGGTGCCCGTTGAGCCGGCGATCGGCTCCACGAACACCGCGGCGATGTTTTCTGCGCCGTAGTTTTGCACGATGCGGATCAAATCATCGGCCAAGTCCGCGCCATGCTCGCCCTCGCCGGGGACAAACTTGTTTTCCGGGATGTGGGTGTGGCGCATGTGGGCGACGGCGGGCAGCGAGAGCCCGTACCAGCGGCGGTTATTGACCATGCCGGACAGCGCGACGCCGCCGAAATTGACGCCGTGATAGGCGCGCTCGCGGGAGACAAACAAAGTGCGCGTGCCTTCGCCGCGGGCGCGGTGATAGGCGAGCACCATCTTCATGGCGGTCTCGACCGCTTCCGAGCCCGAATTGACGAAAAACACTTTCTCCAGCCCGGCCGGCATCAGCTTGGCGACGCGCTCGGCCGCCTCAAAGGCCTTGGGGTGGCTGCGCTGGAACGACGACGAGAAATCAAGCTCGAGAAGCTGCTTGTAGACCGCTTCGGCAATCTCGCGGCGGCCATGCCCGGCCGGCGTCGTAAACAGGCCCGAGGAGCCATCGAGAATGTCGCGGCCATCGGGTGATTTAAAGTGCACGCCAGAGGCGGAGACGAAGGTCTTGGGGTCGACGTGGAAGTCGCGGTTATTGGTGAACGGGATCCAGAAGTGATCCATCGTCTGTTCCGCGCGCATGTGCGTGTCTCCTCGCCTCTCCTCTTGGGGCATGGGGACGATACGCGTGGTTGGCTCCCCCACATAGGGCCACGTGGTGGCCGGCTCTGGGTCACCCACCCGATGGGACCGGGTCAGATCACCGCGCCGGTCACCTTGTCGAACAGGTGCATGTTGGCGAGGTTGAGCGGCACGGTCACCATGTCATCGGGATCGGCGCGCACGTGCGCCTGCATTTGGGCGGTAAACGGCGCCGAACCGACCGTGCCGACGAGCAACGTGTGAGGGCCCAAGGGCTCCACGGCCTTAACCTTCAAGGGCAAGGTCTCGGAGCCCTCCAGTGCCACGTGCTCGGGGCGGAAGCCGAAGGTGACCTCCGCGCCGACCGACTTCGCATAGCGCTGCGCGCGCTCGTCGGGCATGCGCACGCGCACGCCGGCCTCGCCGACAAACACGAGGCCGTTGTCCTGGACCAGCTTGCCTTCGAGGAAGTTCATCGACGGTGCGCCGATGAAGGCGGCGACGAACCGGTTGGCGGGCTTTTCATAAAG
>CALSBD010000332.1:0-4505 GCA_943373055.1 Rhizobium sp. Q54 | reverse complement strand
CGAGCCTGGCGCGTTCCACAGGCCGCGCACGAGCCACCAGGTGAACATGATCAGGAGCACGCCGACCACCATCGCCACGAGGGCAACCGTCAGGTCGGTCTCGATGCGATACCCCATCCAGTCGACCGCGACCGCGCCGGGACGGTCCGCCAGCCACGCAAAACCCGCGGCGACCGCGAACAGGATCAAGACAAACACTACCAAGCGGATCATGGACGATGTCCCTATCTTAAGGGTCTTCCGGCCGAAGCGGGCGAAGGCGCGCGCGACCAGCGGCCGCGCGACCCAATCATTGCGTGGGCTTGGACAAGGTGGCGAGCAATTCGCTGGTGACCTTGGCGAGTGCCGCGTCCGCCGACGCGCGCGCGGCCAGTTGGGCGCCAAAGTCGCCGCCGGCCGCTCGGGCGCCCTCGGGCAACTCAAGCCACTCGCCCAGCGCTGCGCTAACGTCACCGGCCTTCAGGCGCGCCTCGACACGGGCCAAGCGGCTCGCCGGATCCGTGCCGGCCACCTCGCCCACCGGGCGGATGCGCACCAGATTTTGCGCCCGCGCCATCAGGCTATCGATGAGGCCCGCGTCCGCTCCTGCGCCATCCACGACGGCCAGCACCTTGCGGGCAACCGCCGGAAACGCCTCAATCAGCGCTGCGACAGGCTTGGCACCCGTGGGCGCGACAGCCTCCAGCGCTGAAAGATCAACGGCCGTGCCGGCGAGCGCCTTGGCGGTCTGCAGTTCGGTGGCGAACGGGCGACCGGCATCGAGCGCGGTCTTCACCGCGCCAAGCGCGACCGCCAACGTCGCCTGATCGCGCGCGGTGACCGCATTGGCGTTGTCGTTGGCGAGGCCGTCGATCTTCTTGGCGACATCGGCCATGGGGCCGGTGAGCGCGGTCTCCAGCTGGCCCTTCAGCGCGCCGAGGTCTTTCTTGAGTTCGTCGATCTGGCTCGTCGCGGCGGCCCCAGCCTGGCCCGCCACATCCTTGACGGCGGCCTCAAGCGCGGCGGCGCGGTCGCGCGCCTCTTTCAGCGCCGCATCGGCCGCAGCCTTGGCGGCCTCGGCTTGGGTGGCGGCCGCCGTCTTGGCCGCCTCCAGGTCCGCTTTGAGACCATCGATCACGGTGCTGCTGGCGCCGCCAATCGACTGACGGGTCTCTTCAAGCTTGGTGGAGAGCTCGGCGACGGCCTGATTGAGGGCCGTGAGCGCGGCCGGTGACGTTTCACCGGCGGCTCCGGCCGGCGCTTCAGCGATCGCCTTGCGCAGCGCCTCGAGGTCGCGGGTGGCGGCGTCCGCGCGCTCGGCCGCGGCCTTGACCGCTGCGTCAAGCGCCTCAATGCGGGTGGTGACCGCCGCAACCGCCGTGGCCGGATCGGCCGGCTTCGGTAAGTTGGCGATCTGGCCTTCCAATGCCTTCAGGCTGGCGGCGAGCGCGTCGATTTGCCCGGTCGGTGCCGCGGGGGTGGGACGCGCGGCCAGCGCCTTCAATTCTTGCTCCAGCCCGGCGATCCGCTGCAGGGCGGCCGGATCGGCCGGCACCGGACCCGCCGCCGGCCAAAAGCCGAGCGTGGCGACCACATAGGCCGCCGCCGTGCCTAAGATGCCGCCACCCAGCGCACCGGCGAACACCGCACCGGCCGAGCTCTTACGCGGCGGTGCTGCCACCGGAGCCGGGCTCGCGGCTGCCGCAGGCGCAGGCTCAACGGGCTTGGTGGCCGTCACAACCGGCTCGTCCACCGCCGGCGTTTCGGTCGCGGCCGGCCGCGCGACGTCCTCAACGGGATCGATCGAGTCGGGCGCCTTCGGATCGGCGTCAGCTGGGGAGGTCGAGGCGTCTTGAGCGGTATCGGCGGCCGCGGTGGCGCTCATCACCTCGGCCAGCGACGGGTCACTTGCGGTCTCGGAGGGTGTCGCCTCGGGTGCCGGTTCCTCGCCACGTGCGGCCTCAGCCGGGGTGATCGCCCCCTCTGCCTGCGTCGCCCCCTCTGCCTGCGTCGCTTGGTCACGCCCTGGATCGGCAGCCACATCCGCCATCACCGCGGTGTCGCTCACGCCGTCGGCCGCCACCTGGTCCTTCGGGGCCTCATCGACGGCCGGCGCGGGGACCAGCTGATCGGACACGGCCGCTGCGGCGCCCTCCTTGGCCGCGTCAACAGCCTCTTCGACGCGCACCTGGGTCGCATCCAGATCGATCGTTGTCGGCTTGCGCGGCCCGGTGGAGCCGTAGGTGTGGGGGCGCTTGGTCATGCGTGGATCCGTATCTTCAGCCACTCGACCGGTGACTTGTCCTTGAAAGGCGGCGCGGTCATGGCCAACACGCCGGGGGGCGGTGCGATGTCATAGCCTGCGCGCCTGGGCGCGTTCGATGCTTACTATACCCTCTTGGCGCCGCGCGCCTAGATGAACCTGTGTCGCTGACAAGGGAAGTTTACACATCGGCCTTGGCGTCCCTGCGCCGCGCGCGTTCGCCCACCGGCTTGCGCGGCTTCAGCGCCACCTTCGGCAAAGTGCGATAAAGCGCCTCCGCCGTCGGCCTTGCCGCCGTCACCACCGTGTCAAACCCCGCCGCCCGAAACGGTGCGGCCACTTTGTCGGACAGCACGTGAACGCTCAGCCGGCGCGCTGCATCGCTCAAACCTGCCGCGTCGACGCAGCTCAGAAACGTCCGCCCCGTGCGCGGCGAAAAAACGAGCACGCCATCGAGGCTGCCCGCGTCCAGCGCCGCGGTAGTCGCTGGTGAAAGCGCCGACGCCGGCTCAGCGCGATAAACCTCGATAGCGCGCGCCCGAAACCCCCGCGCGGCGAGATCGCCCACGAGATCATAGGATTTATCGTGCCCGTGCGCCCACAAGATCGCCCCAGCCGCCGGATCGGTCTGTGCGGCAATCAACGCGCCCAAGGCCGCGCCATCGCCCTCGGCTGACACAACCGTCTGAAATCCCTGCTCGCGGGCGAGCGTCGCCGTCGCCGCTCCTACGGCGAACACCGGCAGCGCCTTGATGGCAGCCGCATCCGACAGCGCGCGCACCCCATTGGGGCTCGTCATGGCGACCGCCTGTACGCCGAACAGATCAAGCGTGCCCACCGGCCCCAACACGACGCGCAACATGGGATCGACCACGGCCTCATGGCCAAGCGCGGCCAACGCCTTGGCGGTCGCCTGCGCGTCCGGCTCGGGTCGCGTCACGAGATAGCGCATGTGGTCTCCTGCCTTCGCCGCAATACCGCCCGCGAGTTGCCAGCGCCGCTTGAGGGTGCTACCGCCCCTCGCGCGGAAGCGCACCATGCGCGAAGCCGCGGTCGCGCTCAATCGGGCGATCCGCTTAGAGCCTGTAGGGAAAATCAGCGGCGATCCGATCCCGACGAATTGTGAATGAAGGTCCACCGTGCTCGTCCTGGGGCTTGAGACAAGTTGCGATGAAACCGCCGCGGCCGTCGTGCGGCGCGAGATCGCCGCGCCCGACGGGCCGGGCACCGTCCTCTCCAATGTCGTCCTGTCCCAGATCGCCGACCACGCGGCCTATGGGGGCGTGGTGCCCGAGATCGCCGCCCGCGCCCATGTGGAGGCGCTTGACGGCATCATCGCCCGCGCGCTCGCCGACGCCGGCGTCTCACTCAACGAGATCGACGCCGTCGCGGCCACGGCCGGCCCGGGCCTGATCGGTGGCGTGCTGGTCGGCCTCATGACCGCCAAGGCAATTGCGGCGGCCGCCCAAAAGCCGCTGATCGCGGTCAACCATCTGGAGGGCCACGCGCTGACCGCCCGGCTCACCGACGGCCTTGCATTCCCCTATCTCCTGCTTCTGGTTTCGGGTGGTCATACCCAGTTGATCGCGGTGGAAGGGGTTGGTCGCTATCAGCGCCTGGGCACCACGATCGACGATGCCTTGGGGGAAGCGTTCGACAAGACCGCCAAGCTCTTGAGCCTACCGTATCCCGGTGGCCCCGCCGTGGAACGCTTGGCGCGCGAGGGCGATGCCAGCCGGTTTGCCTTGCCGCGCCCCCTGTTGGCGAAGGACTCGTTGGATTTCTCGTTCTCAGGTCTGAAGACCGCCGTGCGTCTCGCCGCGCAATCCATCGCTCCGCTGACCCGCGCGGATGCCGCCGACCTGTGCGCCGGGTTTCAAGCCGCGGTCGGCGACATCATCGCCGCCAAGGCCGAACGCGCGCTGGAGCGCTTCAGCGCGGATTATGGCGTGGCGGCACCGACCTTGGTGGTGGCGGGCGGCGTGGCGGCCAATCAGATGATCGCCGCCCGGCTCACCAGCGCCGTGGCGCGCGCCGGCGGTCGGCTCATTGTGCCACCCGGCCGGCTGTGCACCGACAACGGCGCCATGATTGCCTGGGCCGGCGCCGAGCGGCTGGCGCTCGGTCTTGTTGATGGCTTGGACGCGGTCGCCCGGCCGCGCTGGCCGCTCGATCCCGACGCGGTTGGCCGGATCGGCAGCGGGCGGCTGGGGGTGAAGGCATGAGCGCCAAGGTCGCTGTCGTTGGTGCGGGCGCCTGGGGC
>CALSBD010000331.1:0-4512 GCA_943373055.1 Rhizobium sp. Q54 | reverse complement strand
TCGCTGCGCATGAAGCAGAAGCTCGCTGGGCTTGTCGACCAATACCCCTCGGTGTTCGAGGCGGTGCGCGGCGAGGGGCTGTTGCTCGGCCTTAAGTGCCGTCCGCCGGCGGGGGATGTGGTTGCCGCGGCACGCGCTGAGCGGGTGCTGACGGTGGGTGCCGGTGACAACGTGGTGCGCCTGTTGCCGCCGCTCACCATCACCGACGCGGAGATGGACGAAGGACTGGCCCGCTTGGAAATGGCGGCCAAGGCCGTTGAGGCCTCCATCGCCGCCACGCTGGTCAAGGGAGCCGCCGAGTGAGCGCACCGCACGTCTACAAGCACTTCCTCGACCTGACCGACATCTCGTCCGAAGACCTGCGGTTCATCCTTGACGAAAGCCGACGCTTGAAGGCGAGCCGTGACGGGGCCCACCCCGGCCACGGCCCGCTTGCCGGCAAGGTGCTCGCCATGATTTTCGAGCGTCCATCGACCCGCACGCGCGTGTCGTTCGATGTCGGCATGCGCCAGCTCGGCGGGCAGACCTTGATGCTGACGGGCGACGAAATGCAGCTGGGCCGTGGCGAGACAATCGCCGACACGGCGCGGGTGCTATCGCGCTATGTGGATGCCATCATGATCCGTATTCTGGATCATGACGCGCTCGTCGAGCTTGCCGCCCATGCCACCGTGCCGGTCATCAACGGGCTGACCAAGAACTCGCATCCCTGCCAGATCATGGCCGATGTGCTCACGTTCGAGGAGCATCTCGGCCCCATTCAGGGCAAGACCGTTGCGTGGACGGGCGACACTAACAACGTGTTGGTGTCGTGGGTGCATGCGGCGGAGCGGTTTGATTTCTCGCTGCGGGTGGCGACGCCGCCGGAGCTGGCGCCGAAGACGGATCTTGTGACCTGGGCGCGCAAGAATGGGGCGCGGGTCCATTTCACCCATGACGCGTTTGAGGCGGTCGATGGCGCCCATTGCGTGGTGACAGACACCTGGGTGTCGATGGGTGACGATGAAGCCGAGCGGCGCCACAACCTCTTGAAGCCCTATCAAGTCAATGACCGGCTGATGGCGGCGGCGCATGAGGATGCCATCTTCATGCACTGCCTGCCGGCGCACCGCGATGAAGAGGTGACTGCCTCGGTGATCGACGGACCGCGCTCGGTGGTCTTTGACGAGGCGGAAAACCGTCTGCACGCGCAAAAGGGCATTCTGGCCTGGTGCTTGGGTGCCGTCCGCCGGTGATGCGGCAATTGCGGCAAAAAGGTGCTGACCTGGTGTCGGTTTCGATGATTGTGTTCATTCCACAGTAACCGCCAGCTGCCACCATGTGATCTCAGGATTGGCCGAAACGGTCCAAAGAGGTCGATTGTGTTAGACAGGCTGGCGGATCTGGCGCGTGAGACATCGAGTGAGCGGCGGCGCGAGCTGTTGAACGGGGTCTGTGACCTCTTTCTGGCCGCCGAGACACCGACCAGGGAACAGGGCGACCTGTTTGGCGATATCGTGCGCCGCGTTCTTGAGGATGTGACCACCGATGCGCGCGCGGAGTTCTCCGGGCGCGTGGCCCGCTCCGATACGGTGCCGGTCGATATCGTGCGCCAATTGGCCACCGACAGCGAAATCACCGTTGCCGCGCCGGTGCTGCGTCACTCAACCGTGTTGTCCGAAGACGATCTCATTGAGATCGCCTCGCAGCACGGTCAGGGGCACCTCTTGGCGATTTCCAACCGTGCGAACTTGCCCGAAGGCGTCACCGACGTGCTGGTGGCGCGCGGCGACACGAGCGTGTTGCGCACGGTGACCAACAACACCACGGCGCGCTTTTCGCTCGATGGCTTCCGCCGGCTCGTCGACAAGGCCGCGCGCGATGAGGTCATTCGAAGCGCGCTGCAACGGCGCACCGACATGCCGCAGGCCGAACAGGCGCGTCTTGCCGATACGGTTCGCAAGCTGATCTCTGAGGGCTTGCAAGGGGTTGGTGCGGGTGCGGAGGCGATTGACCGCGTGTCACGCGAAGCGATGAAGCGCATCGACCAAGAGGTTCGCGTCGCGCGCCGCCAGCGCCTCGAAGCCCGGGTGCTGACGCAGGATATCAAGGACGGCAAGCTGACGCTGTCGGAAGCCGTCACCATGCTGGCCGATGCTGATCGCCAGTATGACTTGGCGCAAGTGTTCTCCGACATGGATGGCGTCGCGCCGGCCCAGGTGTTCCGCGTGTTGATCTCGCCCGATGCGTCGGGTTTGTCGGTGCTGTGCAAGTCGCACGAGATTGACGCCATGGCGTTTAGCGCGCTCACCCAAATGCGGCGGCGCAAGATTAAGATCACCCACGAGCAGGCGCGCGCGGAGCTGACCGCCTACACGAGCCTGCCGGTCGCGAACGCGCAACGCGCCATGCGCTTCCTCAAGGTGCGTCAAGCCGCCGGCTGATCCCTCACGGGCTTGGGCGCGGCGCGATGCGCGCGGCGCCCCAATAGGCATAGCCGGCCAATAAACCGGCGACCCCGGCAATCACCGCATTGGCGAAAAACGCATCGCCGCCAAAGCGCGTGAACAAAGGCCCCGAAACAAACGTAAAAATGGCCAGCGCGGTGCCATTGGCTGCCGCCATGAGGGCTTGCGTGGTGCCTGCCAGGCGCTCGGGCGTGAGCCGGGCGACGGCGTTCATCGCGCCCATATAGGTCGCGCCAAACGATAAGGCGTGCAGCACCTGCAGGCCGAGCATGGCGTAGGGATCGCTTGTAAGCGGGAAAAGCACAAACCGCGCCACGCCCCCCAGCGCGCCGATCATGAATAAGATCAGCGGATCAAACCGGCGCAACAACGAACCGGTGACGTAAAACAGGGCGATTTCGGCGATCACGCCAATGGCCCACAACAAGCCAATCCATCCGCCCGAATACCCAAGCGATGTCCAATGAAGGCTCGCGAAAGCATAAAGCATCGCGTGGCTGCCTTGGGCGAGGGCCGCGGCGATGAATGAAAGGACGAGACCGGGAAAGCGAGCCAGTTCACGCACGCCGCCGACCATGCCGGAGAGCACGGTGTCCATGCGTCGCTCGTCAACCGATCGCACCGGGGCGAGCTGCGGGGCACTGAAGCTAACGGCGAGCTGAATGACGAGGCAGCCTAAGATCATCGGCAAGACGCTGGCGACGCCGAACACCTCGATCATGTAGCCCGCCGGAACCGAGGCGGCCAGGAACGCGACCGATCCCCACAGGCGCATGCGGCCAAAGGGAGCGAGCCCGCGCCGGGTCGCCGTGGTGCCAATGGCATCGACGGTGGGCACCAACGACGACCACGGCACGATAACGACCAGCGCCACCATCAAGATGGCCGCAAACCCGGTCGCCGGTGCGTAAAGCGTGAAGCCGACAAGCGACAGCGCCGACAAGATCACGAGTGCCCGGCGCCGGTCGCCCCAATGGTCGATCGCGGCGCCGATGATCGGCATGGTCACTATGCGCGCCCACATGGGGATGCCGATGACCAACGCGATTTGCGCTTCGCTTAGTCCCCGCTCGGCAAGCCAAAGCGGGAAGAACGGCAAATAAACGCCAAAAATCATAAAAACCGCTGCATACAGCAGACTAATTCTTTGCGTTACAAAGCGTGCATTGTCGGACATATCACCGGGGCCAAGGTTTCGAAGTGTTGCCAAGTTTTACAGGTTGCCTAAACTCGCGCGAAAGGATTCGGCAGGTAAACCGTCATACACCGTGATGCCTTTGCCAACCGATCATTCGCCTAGGGTCAGCCATGTCAGAACCAGCCCACGAAGTCGCCCCCCTGGCGCCGACCGAGCGCGATTTCGAGGCGATTGAGGCCGCCGTCATGGAGACCCAGCGGGGCCGCTGGTTCTTGGACGAGTTCAAGCGCCGCAACCGACATGCCGACACCCTCGTCATATTGACGATGCTGGAGCGCCTGGAACGCTCGGTCAAGCGCGAGAAGGCGATCCCCGATATCGATCGCATCCGCTTTGATCTGGCGGAAATGGCCGACGCCATCGAGCGCACCAAGCGGGAAATCGCCGAGATCAAGGCGCAGACCGACGACGGCAACCGGTTCGAGCAGGCGTCCAACGAGCTCGACGCGATCGTTACGCAGACGGAGACAGCGACCGGGGATATCCTGGGGGCGGCCGAAAAGATCCAAGAGCTTGCCTGGACGTTGCGCGAGGAAGGCGCGAGCTCGGATATTTGCGACCGGCTCGATGAACACGCCACCAATATCTACATGGCGTGTTCGTTCCAGGATCTAACCGGCCAGCGCACGCGCAAAGTCGTGCAGGTGTTGAAGTATCTTGAAAACCGCGTCCACTCGATGATCGAGATCTGGGGCCTTGAGGATGTCGAGGCGCCGGTGCGCGCGCCGCGCGACCCGTCCGACACCCGCCCCGATGCACATCTTCTTAACGGTCCGCAGCTGGCAGGCCGCGGCGTCAATCAAGCGGCGGTGGATGATCTGTTCGATCCCGCGCAGACCGTGGACGCGGAACCGGCCGCCGACGAGC
>CALSBD010000330.1:0-4515 GCA_943373055.1 Rhizobium sp. Q54 | reverse complement strand
GGCACTCGGCATGGTGCTGTACATCTGGTCGTTTCAATACACCTCCGTTGGCCGCATCGCGGTGATCTATGCGCTCACGCCGTTTCTGGCCATGGTGGCGGCGTTTCTCCTGTATCGGGATCGGCCAAGCGGACGAGTGATGTTTGGCGCCGCGCTGGCGCTCGCCGGCATTGGGGCCATGATGTCGGATGCCATCGATGGCGGCACGCTGTGGGGCGATGGGCTGATGTTGATCGTCGCGGCGACCATGGCGGCGGTCACCTTGATTGCCCGGCGCGCGCCGACCGTCTCGGCAATGGGCGCTGCGGCGGCTGGAGCCCTGTTGAGCGCGAGCGTCGCGGCCCCCTTGGCCGCGCCATTGTCGGCAAGTGGCGCTCAGATCATCACGCTGATGGTGTTCGGCGTCATTTCCATGGGGCTTGGCCTAGCGCTCTACACCCGCGGCGCCACCACCGTGCCGCCCGGCCAAGCCGCGCTGATCACCACCTTAGAGCTCCCGTTGTCCCCGTTCTGGGTGTGGCTTGTCTTAGGCGAAACGGTCACGGTGATGACCGTGGTGGGCGGAATGGTGGTGATGTTGGCGGTGGTGGTGAGTTTGTCCAAGGGCGAACGGTGACGCGGGATCAGGGGAATCGATCGAACAGTTTGATTGTGCTGGCAAGGTCAGACGTCACTATGACGGCATAGAGGTGATCCGCGCCGGAAGCATTGGCGTTCGTCGGGAAAGCCGGTAAACACCAGGGACCATGCCACGAGCCCCCATGCCCCCCACTCTCCCGCTGCTCCTTGACGGCACCACGGATTTGCCCACGGGCAAGATCGCGTCGATCGTGACCTATTTTGAGATGCTGGCTCCGCCGGCGCGCTATGGCGATCCGGGATCAATCGAGCTTGATCTGGTGCCCGCGCCCGATGTCGATTGGTATTTGGGGCTTTATGCGCGCATCGGCGAGCCGTGGTTATGGTTTTCACGGCGCGTGATGTCGTCCATCGAGGTGCGGGCGATCATTGGCGATCCACGCGTCGACGTCTATGTCGCCCTCGACGGCGCCGACGAGGTCGGCCTCGTCGAGCTTGATCGGCGGGTGCCGGGTGAGGTGGAGATCGCGTTCTTCGGCGTTCTGCCGGATGTGGCGGGGCAGGGGATCGGCCGCGCCATGATGGCCAGTGCCCTGCGGCTGGCGTTCGCCCATGGGCCGCGGCGGGTGTGGCTGCATACCTGCACGCTGGATCACCCGCGCGCGATCGCGTTTTATCGGCACGCGGGTTTCACGGCCTATCGGCGGGCGATCGAGGTGGTTGATGATCCGCGCTTGACGGGTGCCTTGCCCAAGGGGGCGGCGCCGCACGTGCCGCTCATTGGCGATTGATTTCGCCACTTGCCTGGAGGCTGAGCACATCGGCCCCTGCTCAGGAAGAGAGCTGAGGTCGACCCGATCCGGTCGACGCACGCCATCAACGCCGAACGGCGCCACTCCACGGGTGAGTGGCGCTCCCGGTATCGCGGTGCCTTGAGCGCGGTCAGCGGCCGAAAGCGTGACGGCGGCTGGCAGCGTCGTCGAACGCGGCTTGCTCGACACGGTCGCGCTCGCTGCGATCGCGCTCCACGCCGCGCTCCTCCAGCAGCTCCACCTTCTTGAGGTCTTCGACCGCCTCGGCGAGAGCATCGCGCGCGGCGTTCAGCTGACCTTGCAGGCCGTCGACCGAGTTGCGCAGATTGTCGCGCCGGGTCATCGCAGCCTTGGCGAAGGTTGGATAAGCGTAGTGGGTGATGTCGTGGATGCCGGTCCGGGTCTGCTCGGCGACGATTTGATCGTCGAGCTCCTTTGCCATGCGCTCCATCTCGGCAATCATGCCTTCGATGGCGGCCAACTGCCGGCGCTTTTCGTCGACTTGAAACCGCTTCAGACGGATCAAGGAGTCTCTGGATTTCATAACGCGGAACTCCACCAGGTACTCACCATCTCATACACCTCAAGAGTTGCCGAATGGTGAGCGAGAAGTTTCCAAAAGCTTGCCAAGTTGCGCGAATGCGGCGTCGATGGGGGTCATGTCGTCTTTTTGTTGCGACAAAAACGCTTCCAGCGACGGCATCAGCGCGATGGCCTCGTCCACCTCGGGGCTGGAGCCCTTGCGATAGGCCCCCAGGCGGATGAGCTCTTCCATGTCTGTAAAGGTCGCCATGACCCGTTTGGCTTCGCGGACCACATCGCGATAGCCCTCCGGCGTGGAGCGCGGCATGGTGCGTGAGACGGACTTGAGCACATTAATCGCCGGATAGCGACCGCGTTCGGCGATCGCGCGTTCCATCACGATGTGGCCGTCGAGAATGCCGCGCACGGCGTCGGCGACCGGCTCATCATGATTGCCGCCATCAACGAGCACGGAGAAGATCGCGGTGATGGTGCCCGAGCCGACCTTGCCGGGGCCGGCGCGCTCCAGAAGTTTCGGCAGCTCGGTGAACACGGTGGGCGTATAGCCCTTGGTGGTCGGCGGCTCACCGGCAGCGAGGCCAATCTCGCGTTGCGCCATGGCGAAGCGTGTGACGCTGTCCATCAGGCACAAGACATCGCGACCTTCGTCGCGGAAATGCTCGGCGACCGCCAAGGTCAAAAACGCTGCTTGGCGCCGCATCAGGGCCGGCTCGTCGGAGGTCGCCACCACCACGACCGAGCGCGCGAGGCCGTCCTCGCCCAAGTCATCTTCAATGAACTCCTGCACCTCGCGACCGCGCTCGCCGACCAGACCGATGACGGCGCCGTCGCAGGTGGCATAGCGGGCAAGCATGGACATCAAGACGGATTTTCCCACGCCCGAGCCAGCGAAGATGCCCAGCCGCTGCCCCCGGCAACAGGTGACGAAGGTATCAAGTGCCCTCACACCGAAGCCGATGCGCTCGCCCACGCGGGCGCGCTCGCTTGCGGGCGGGGGCGCGGCTTTGACTTGACGGGTGAACGGGCCGAGCGGAAGCGGACCTTTGCCATCGATCGGCTCGCCGAGTGCGTTGATGACGCGACCGAGCCAGCGATCAGATGGGCGGATGGTTTCTTCCGCCGCCGTGATCACCGCGCGGCAGCCCATCCGCACCCCGTCGAGCGGACCGAATGGCAAGCACAGGGCGCGGCCGCCTTCAAAACCGATCACCTCGACACTCAGCTTGCGGCCGCCGCTCGCCTCAATGGTAAGGCGAGCCCCAACACCCATCAGGTGAAGCGGCCCGGCGACCTCGATCAGAAGGCCCCTGACCGCGGCGACCCGACCGAACGCTTCCACCGGCTCGATGCCGGCGACGTCGGTCAAAAGCGAATTCATGGCGAATCACTCAGTCATTTCGGTGAACAGAGTGTTGAGGGTAACCCGCTGTTAACGATTGTCGTCAAATAGTGACCTCAAGCGAACGATGTGGGGTCGGTCGCGGATGGGTGGCGATCGCCCGAAAGGGTGAGTCGCGAGAGTCAGTTAGGGGTGTTTCTTAACGCTCCTTATTAACTTGCTAGAACTGCGATTCGTTGTTTGTTCGCAAGGGCTTCCACCTATTCGTTAAAAGACCTCAATGCGTGCTTGCCGCCTGGAATCAGAATTTGTTAACCATTAGGCGTTAACGTTCTGAGTCGAGGGGTTTCACAATCTCTTGGCCGGTAGCCGAGCTGCCGGGCCCAGCCCAGGAAGGGCTAAAAAAGGGGATCGGCATGCGTGTCCTATTGATTGAAGATGACAGCGCCACAGCACAGTCGATTGAGCTCATGCTCAAGTCCGAGAACTTTAACGTCTATACGACGGATCTCGGCGAAGAGGGCATCGACCTCGGCAAGCTGTATGACTACGACATTATTCTCCTCGACCTGAACCTCCCAGACATGTCAGGTTACGAGGTGCTTCGCACGCTCCGCGTGTCGAAGGTAAAGACACCAATCCTGATCCTCTCCGGCCTGGCTGGCATTGAGGATAAGGTGCGCGGTCTCGGCTTCGGCGCCGATGACTACATGACCAAGCCGTTCCACAAGGATGAGCTCGTCGCCCGCATTCATGCGATCGTGCGCCGCTCGAAGGGCCATGCCCAGTCGGTGATCAACACCGGCGATTTGACCGTCAACCTCGATACCAAGACGGTCGAAGTGAATTCCGCGCGCGTCCATCTGACGGGCAAGGAGTACCAAATGCTGGAGCTCCTCTCGCTGCGCAAGGGCACGACGCTGACCAAAGAAATGTTCTTGAACCACCTTTATGGTGGCATGGACGAGCCGGAACTGAAGATCATCGACGTCTTCATCTGCAAGCTGCGCAAAAAGCTCGCGGCGGCGACCGGCGGCAAAAACTATATCGAGACCGTTTGGGGCCGTGGCTATGTGCTGCGCGAGCCCGATGAGAACGATCTCGTCGACATCGCCTGATCTCACGCTTTGCTGATCCCTTCCCGAGACCCCGGCCGTTTGGCCGGGGTTTTCGTTTGCGCGCCGAACGGCCTATCGCGCCAGCCAATGCCGACAACTTGCGCCTTTCGCTTTACACGGCCTT
>CALSBD010000329.1:0-4560 GCA_943373055.1 Rhizobium sp. Q54 | reverse complement strand
CGGATCATGCCTTCAAGCGCGTCATCGAAGGTGGCGCCCATGATGATGTTGGCGTCCTGATCGACTTCCTCGCGGATGCGGGTGGCAGCCTCATCGACCTCGAACAAGGTCATGTCCTTGCCGCCGGTGATGGAGATGAGGAGACCCTTGGCGCCCTTCATGGACGTCTCGTCCAACAGCGGGTTGGCGATGGCGGCTTCGGCGGCCTGCATGGCGCGCTTGTCGCCCGACGCCTCGCCGGTGCCCATCATCGCCTTGCCCATGCCGCGCATGATCGAGCGCACATCGGCGAAGTCGAGGTTGATGAGGCCTTCCTTGACCATGAGGTCGGTGATGCAAGCGACGCCCGAGTACAGCACCTGGTCGGCCATGGCGAACGCATCGGCAAAGGTGGTGCGCTCATTGGCGATGCGGAACAGGTTCTGGTTGGGGATGACGATCAGCGTGTCGACGCTCGCCTGCAGCTCGGCAATGCCGGCCTCGGCGATGCGCATGCGGCGCTGGCCCTCGAAATGGAACGGCTTGGTGACGACGCCGACGGTGAGGATGCCGCGATCGCGGGCGACCTTGGCGACCACGGGGGCCGAGCCGGTGCCGGTGCCACCACCCATGCCGGCGGTGATGAACACCATGTGCGAGCCCTCAAGGTGATCGGCGATCTCGTCGATCACCTCCTCGGCGGCCGCGCGGCCCACTTCAGGCTGCGAACCCGCGCCCAGGCCCTCGGTGACGGCCACGCCCATCTGAATGATGCGCTCGGCGCGCGACAAGGTCAGCGCCTGCGCGTCGGTGTTGGCGACGACGAACTCGACGCCATTGAGGCCCGACTGGATCATGTTGTTGACGGCATTGCCGCCAGCGCCACCCACCCCGAAAACGGTGATCCGAGGCTTCAGTTCCCGAATATCGGGCAGTTTCAAGTTCAGGCTCATGGCGTCACCCTTGTGTCGTCGTTCCGGTCGCCCGCTGTCGGGCTGATTCGTCTGGGCCGATCACAGCTTTGCCGCGACCGGATTCGTTGGTCAAAAACTCTCACGCAGCCAGTGTCCGAACCTGGCGAAGTACCCATCCGTTCCCGTCAGGCTCACCCGACGGGTCCGGGTTTGGAAGTTCTCAATCGCCGCCACCTGCGGGTAGATCAGGAGGCCGACGGACGCGGCGAAGGCCGGGCCCTTGGCGACCTGGGGCAGGCCGGCGATGCCGAGCGGGCGGCCGAGCCGGGCATTGCGCCCAAGCACCCGACGCGCCACCTCGACGAGACCGGTCAGTTGGCTCGCGCCGCCGGTCAGGACGATGCGTTGGCCAATGCGCCCCTGGAAACCGGAGGCGGCGATGCGATCGCGCACCATCTCCAAGGTTTCCTCGATGCGCGGGCGGATGATGCGGGTCAGCGCGCCGCGCGGCACCTGGGTGGTGTCGTGGCCATCGTCACCGACGGCGGGCACGGAGATGAGCTCTTGCTCGTCAACGGACGAGGGCAGCGCGGAACCATAGAGCGTCTTGAGGCGTTCGGCTTCGGCGAGCCGGGTGGAGAGACCGCGCGCGATGTCCATCGTCACGTGGTGGCCACCCAGCGGGATGGTATCGACGTGGCAGAAGTGGTTGTCGGCGAAAATGGCGATCGACGTGGTGCCGCCGCCCATATCCACGCACGCCACCCCCAGCTCCGCCTCATCGTCGGTCAAGGTCGACAGGCCCGCGGCGTAAGGCGTGGCGACCATGGTCTGGACTTCGAGGTGGCACTTGTTGATGCACAGTTCGAGATTGCGCACCGGCGGGCCATCGGTCGTCACCACGTGCATGTCGACGGTGAGCTTGTTGCCGATCATGCCGCGCGGATGCTTGATGCCGCGCGAGCCATCGAGCGCGTAACCAATCGGCAAGGCGTGCAGGATCGAGCGATCGCCGGACAATGAGTGTTGGCCACCGGCGGCGAGCACCCGCTGCACGTCGGCGTCGGATACTTCGCGGCCGTTGAGATCGACAGAGGCGCGGAACACCTCCGACTTCGGCCGACCGCAGCCCAGGTTCACGATCAGCGATTCGATCGTCAGGCCGGCCATGCGCTCGGCGGCATCGACGGCGAGCCGGATCGACTGCTCGGCCTTGTCGAGATCGACGATCACGCCCGACTTCATGCCGCGGGCACGCTGCAGACCCCAGGCCAGTACTTGCATGTCGTGGGTGCGGCCGGGCAACACGTCGTCTTGCTCGCGCGGGGTGAGACGCGCGATCAGGCAGGCGACCTTGGAGGAGCCGACGTCAAGCACCGACACTACCACGGGGCGGCGGCCGCTGAGCGGCTTCATGGCCTTGGAGCCTTTGTCCTGGCGAGTGGGGGGTGCCATTAGCCGGCTCCCTTCTTCTTGAGACGCTCTTCCATCGCCTTGCGCCGCTGGTCGGCGGCTTCATCCGACAGGCGAATGGCGAGGCGATCGGGCACGCGCAGGTCGATCATCTTGATGTCGCGGGCGAGCAGCTGCTTTTCGCCGTCCAGGCGAGCGAGCTCGGCGAGCGCGAGGCGGGCGCCCTTTTCGGGCAAGCGCACTTCGACCCCATCGATGGTCACCAAGTTCCAGCGGCGTTCGGCGACCAGCACGGCGGCACGGATCTTCTTGGCGAGGATGGGTTCGCCAGCCAACAAATCGACCGCCTCGGCGACGCGCTTGTCGGCGCCCTGGCCGACCACGAACGGCAAGGTGGCGAGGCCCTCGTCTTCCAAGTCGGCAATCACCTGACCCTTGCGGTCGATCACCTTCACTTCGCCGCGATATTGCCACAGCGCGAAGGGGACCCGTTCGGTCAGATTGACGACCAGGCGCCCGGGATAAAGCTTGCGGATTTGAACGCTGTCGACCCAGCTGATCTCGGTGATGCGCGCACGGGCGGCGTCCACGTCGAGCATGAGGAGTGACTGGCCCGCTTCAACGCCCATCTTGGCGAGGATTTCGTTGGCGCCGGTTTGCGCCACGCCGGAGATCTCGATCTTTTGAATTTCAAAGCCCATGGCGGCGGTCGCTTGGTCGGCGACGCTGTGGGCGTGGCCGCCTAGAATGAGGCCATAAGCCGCGAAGGCGCTGACGAAGCCGACGCTGGCGAGCGTTGGCGCATAGCGCGGCAGACCGTGCCAGAAGCGATCATTGGCTTCGACCGCGCGCTTGAGCGTGCGCGTCACGCGACCCAGGCGCGACAGGCCAAGCGCGTCCCGCGCCTCGCTGCCCCGGCCCGCTCGCCTTGCGCCCGCCCATGCGGTCAAAGCCCTCAACGATCGCAACTTGCGTCCTCCACCAACCAACTCACCAATTCCGGAAAGCTGTGCCCGGCATGGGCGGCCATTTCAGGAACCAGTGATGTCGCCGTCATCCCCGGCTGGGTGTTCACTTCCAGGCAAATCAGCTCTCCGGTGCCGTTTCCTTGGTCGTCGAAGCGGAAATCCGCCCGCGACACACCCCGGCAGCCGAGTGCTTGATGCGCCCTGAGTGCAAGCATTTGGACATTTTGGTAAATTTTTGGTGTAAGCGGCGCCGGTAAAATGTGCTCAGAGCCGCCGGGCAGGTATTTTGAATCGTAGTCGTAAAACTCCTGACCGACCGGTCGGATCTCAATGACGCCCAAGGCGACGTCGCCCATGACACCACAGGTCAGCTCGCGGCCGGGGATATAGCGCTCCACCATCACGAGGTCGCCAAAGCGCCAATCGCTTCGGGTGAGTTCCTGGGGCGGATGCGAGCGCTCCGTGCGCACGATGATCACGCCAAACGACGAACCATCGGCAATCGGCTTCACCACATAGGGCGGTTTCATCACGTGGCGGGCGGCGACGTCGTAGCGGTTGACGACAAGGCTGTCGGCAATCGGGATATTGGCACCCTTGAAGGCGAGCTTGGCCTTTTCCTTGTTCATCGCCAGCGATGAGGCAAGCACGCCTGAGTGGGTGTAGGGGATGCGCAGCATCTCCAGCACGCCTTGCAAGGTGCCGCCCTCGCCAAAGGGTCCGTGCATGGCATTGAAGCAGACATCGGGCTTCAAGCGGCGCAAGGTGTCGACGATGTCGCGGTCGACGTCGACACGGGTCACGCGGTAACCGGCCTTTTCCAGCGCGTCGGCGCACTGGGCGCCCGAATTGAGGCTGACGGGGCGCTCGGCGTCCCACCCGCCCATCAGAACCGCGACATGCTTCGACATGGAGAGTGCTCCTTCATTTTTGGGGTCTGCGGATCGACGGCGCTCAAGGTTGGGACCCAAGGTCCCGGTCCAGCGCGGGCGCGCTACCCGTGTCCGAGGAATGGTTCGACGGTGCGCCCCGGGGCGAACGCGCCAAGTCGCTTGATTTCCCATTCGAGGCGAACGCCACAGGTCGCCAAAACGCGCGCCCGCACGGTCTCGCCCAACAATTCAATATCGTGGGCGGTCGCCTCGCCGAGGTTGAGGAGGAAGTTGCAGTGCTTCTCAGACACCTGCGCGTCGCCGATGCGCAGACCGCGGCAGCCGGCTTGATCGACGAGCTTCCACGCGGAGGTGCCCGGCGGGTTCTTGAAGGTCGAGCCGCCGGTCTTGGAG
>CALSBD010000328.1:0-4586 GCA_943373055.1 Rhizobium sp. Q54 | reverse complement strand
ATGTTCAAATATTCGCTTTTGCAAAAGCGCCGTCCTGACAAGACGTATTTTTATGGTTTTGACGAAATCTTCGCCGCTGCGGCGGCTCTTGGCGCTGATGGTGGGATTGGGACAACTTATAATATCCTTGGCAAACTCTACGTGGCGATCGCGCAAGCCGTCGCGCAAAACGATTTCAATCGCGCCCGCGAGCTTCAATCCATCTCTCAAGACTTTATAGAGCCGTTGTTGGACGTGGGCGTCTTGCCCGGCATGAAGGCGGCGTTTCGCGCCATCGGTATTGAGTGCGGCGCTACGCGCCCGCCGATGACCCTGGCTGCGGCAAACGGGGAAGCGCGCATGGCCGAGGTGATCAACCGCCCTGCGATCCGCACGTGGTTAGCCTCCCCCTGACGTGGGTCTTCGGCCAATTGTCAGACCATACGTGAGAAACTGCTTGGATCGACGCACCGCACCCGGCCTGCGCACCCACGTTCAATGAACGCACGGCCGCGTGGCGGCAGGCAACGCGCCGCCGGGACGCGGCAAGTTTGGCCATGCACCAAACCGTCCGCGAATGCGCACAATTGCCGGTGACGCCTGAAGTGGACTGAAGAATAGAGGGTCCACCCATTCGCGATCGACCAGCGGCGAAGGGGAGAGTGGTGCCCGGGGCCGGAATCGAACCAGCGACACTGCGATTTTCAGTCGCATGCTCTACCAACTGAGCTACCCGGGCGCCTGCCTGCGAATGGTGCGCCGAAACGCGGAGCCACTCGGTGTTGGTATGCCGACAAACCACATCGGCGGACGAGGCGAGCGGGGTTATAGGGGGTTTCGGAGGGCGTGTCCAGCGGGTCTGGCGAATGTTGCAAAAAAAGGCGATTTCGTCGTAGCCACAACAGGTTATGCGCGATCTTCGGGGTCGTCGGCGACATCATCCTCAGGCCGGCCGGGGATGGCGTAGGCGCCGCTGAGCCAGCGATTGAGATCAACATCCGCGCAGCGCTTGGAGCAAAACGGCGCGCGCGCCTCCACAGAGGGCTTGCCGCAAATGGGGCAGGGCTTAGCGGCAGTCGCAGGCGTGGTCATCGTGGATGGATTCCTTTAGGGGCCAAGGCGGTGCGCCCGAAGGGCACAGGCGGGCGCGTGGGGCAGCGTCAACCTATCCCTCATTCACGCAAGACTTTACACCGCATGGTCAGGCTTGGCCGTGGCTTGCCAGGCGGCGCCCAGATCAGCGAGCTGGGCCTCAATGCACTCTACCTCCAGCCGCACGGTGGCCGCTCCAGAAAAGACGAGGTCGATCACACCGCCTGGATCCGCTTCCGCGGCCGGCGTGAAGCGAATGGCCAGGAGCGACACGATGGCCTGCGGCTGCGAGCGGTCAAGGCCTTGGACCTTGACACTCAACACCCGGTCAAAATGCATCGCGGTGCGCCGGCGCTCAGCCACGGCACCTGGCCGGCCGGCTGTCTCCCACGCAAAGCGGTTGAGCACGCCGACAAATCGGCGCTCGGCCGGGCGATACGCGAGGTCCGCCACCTTGGCGACCGCGTCCTGGACATGCGCCGAGAGGATCGCGAGATCATCGGAATCCAAGGCGCGCAGCTTCAGCATGGTCATGGCGCAAGGCACCTGGCATTACGGCCCCACCACCGGGGCCAATATCGCCCCTGGAGGCGCATTGAAACAGACTGGCAGGGGTCAAACGAGCCCCCGCGTTCACGCTGACATGGGCGTTGGCCACCACCCTTTCAAGGAAGGACAGGTCGCCCCGCCGCCGACCACGACACCGCCCCCGACCAACAGGCGGTCGGTCAGCGATTGCCCTCGCCGGACACGCGCTCAATGCGCGCGCCGCAGCGCGAGAGCTTTTCTTCCAACCGCTCGAAGCCGCGATCGAGATGGTAGACGCGCGACACGGTCGTCTCCCCCTCGGCGGCGAGGCCGGCAATGACAAGCGACACCGAGGCGCGCAAATCCGTCGCCATCACCGGCGCGCCCTTGAGCACCGGCACGCCCTCAATGACCGCCGAATCGCCTTCCACGCGGATCCGCGCGCCCAAGCGCATCAACTCGGCCACGTGCATGAAGCGGTTCTCGAAGATCGTCTCGCGAATACGCGACGTGCCCGTCGAGCGGGTCATCAGCGCCATGAACTGCGCCTGCAGATCAGTGGGGAAACCGGGGAACGGCTCGGTCGTCATGTCAGCCGCGTTGATGGGTCCCCCATTGCGGCGCACGCGCAGACCCGTGGGCGTGGACGTGACCTCCGCGCCGACCGCCCGCAAGGTCTCAAGTGCGGCGCTGAGCAAATCGGCCGAGGTATCCTCAAGCGTCACGTCGCCACCGGTCATGGCGACAGCCATGGCATAGGTGCCCGTCTCAATGCGATCGGGCAGCACGCGGTGAGTGGCCGCCGACAGGCGATCAACGCCTTGGACGTGGATGGTCGAGGTGCCCGCTCCCTCGATCTTGGCGCCCATGGCGGTCAAACAGCGAGCGAGATCGACGATCTCAGGCTCACGCGCGGCATTCTCAATCACGGTCTCGCCCTTGGCGAGCGAGGCGGCCATCAGCACCGTGTGGGTCGCGCCGACCGACACCTTGGGGAAGGTGACGCGATTGCCCTTCAATCCGCCCGGCGCCTTGGCGAGCACATAGCCTTGCTCGATGTCGATGTGCGCGCCCAGTGCCTTCAAGCCGTCGATGAAGAAATCAACCGGTCGGGTGCCAATGGCGCAGCCGCCCGGCAACGACACCTTGGCATCATGACAACGGGCGAGCAGCGGGCCGATCACCCAGAAGCTTGCCCGCATTTGCGAGACCATGTCGTAGGGCGCGGTGCGATCAACGATCTCGTTGGCGCTGAACGTGATGGTCTGTCCGGTGAGGTGGTCCTGCCCCGTGCGCTTGCCGGCCAGCGAATAATCCACGCCATGATTGACCAGGATGCGCTTGAGCAAATCGACGTCACGCAAGCGCGGTACATTTTCAAGCGTGAGGGCTTCGTCGGTCAACAGGCTCGCGATCATCAAGGGCAGCGCCGCATTCTTGGCGCCCGAGATGGGAATCACGCCGTTGAGCTTTTCGCCGCCGATGACCTTGATCTTATCCATGTCCCCTCCCCCTGACCGATGGGCCGCCCGCCACGCGTGGCGACGGGTCTCACGCCGGTTCGCGCGGCGCGGCCGCATCGATGTGTGCCCAGATCGCGGCGCTCCTGTGGCGCCCGACCGTGTCGCAAGATGGCTTAGCCCAGAGTGCGAGGAGCGGCAAGGACAACGGCTTGCCGTTACGACACCTACGGGCCGCTGGCCACCGGTTCAGTTGGTCTGCGGCGGCTCCCCGGCGTCACGGGCACGGGCCTGTGCCTTGCGTCGCCGCAAATTGGCGCGCAGCGCTTCGGCGAGGCGCTCGGCCTTGGCCTGTCGGGCGGCCTCCACGGCCGGCGAGACCGTGGCGAGCGACGGCGCGGCGTCGGCCGCCGGAGCGGCGCGGGCGGACGTGGGCGGTGTGTTGGGCACGGGCGGCTTGGTCATGGGGGCGGTTCTAAAGGGGTACGCGGATCATGAGGTGACGCGGAGCGCTGGGTGTGGCGCCATGGAAGAGGGTGACGTTTCGCCTGTCAAATGGCGGGATATGGCGG
This sequence comes from Rhizobium sp. Q54, assembly GCA_943373055.1. Lineage (GTDB taxonomy): Bacteria > Pseudomonadota > Alphaproteobacteria > Rhizobiales > Ancalomicrobiaceae > CALSBD01. The sequence continues at coordinate 955 of CALSBD010000328.1, read as the reverse complement.
GATTTTGCAAGACCTCGATCGTATTGGGGAGTCGCAATGCCGCATTAAGCCCAGAGTTGCGCCATATTTGAGCCTTCAGAGCGTGGTGTCGAGCCAGTAGCGGGTCGAATTGCGCGTGGCTCTTGCGGACGCGCGCGGCGAAGCGCTTGATATCCAGCCTAGTCTGTCCCATCGGCCAGGCACGATATCTCGACATCCTTGGGGCGAAGAGGGAGACCAACCCATGAAATCCACATTAATCGTGATCGCGGCCAGCGCGCTTCTGTTGGGCGGCTGCTCGTCTTATTCGCGCACGGACCGGGCCCTTGGCGGTGGCGCGATTGGCGCGGCGGCCGGCACGGCCATTGGCGCGGCCGCTTCGGGTACCGTGGGCGGCGCGGTCGCTGGCGGCATCATTGGCGGGGCCGCGGGCGCGATCCTGGGCGCCTCCACCACGCCGCGCGCATGCTATACCTATGACCGCTACGGCCGCCGCATCGCGGTGCAGTGCCCGTAAGCGCGATTGGAGCTGCCATCTGATTGCATCAGATCGGAGCTCTCAGTCTTTGCGAACGCGTGATCTTAATCCAGTAGTCGGTTCCCACGAATGGGGATCACGCTCTGGAGCGCTCCCGGCGATGCTCCCGGCACCGGCTACGTGCGGTGAGCATTGCTGGCGCTGGGCAGTTCGTGCGACGGCTATCACACCCCGTCACCCGCCCTTTGTGGCGGGTGACCAACGGGCCGCGTTGGGTGTTTGCCACGCCCGTCCCGTGCGCGGTCTCGAACAACGTCACACCGGCAGCGGGGCAACACAGGCCGGTCATGCGAGATTTCACCACCGCCCGGCTTGCATGCCCGCCCCGCCTATGGCAATAGCGACGCGCCGCGCGGGGGTGCTGGTCACCATCCTACCCCCACCCACCGGTTCGCTGCCGTAGCTCAGTGGTAGAGCACTCCCTTGGTAAGGGAGAGG
>CALSBD010000327.1:0-4589 GCA_943373055.1 Rhizobium sp. Q54 | reverse complement strand
GCCGAGGTGTTCCCCGAGCTCGTCCGCCGCATGAAGGCGGGCGGCCCGCGGCCCGATATCGTGACCGACCAGACCTCCGCCCATGATCCCTTGCACGGCTATTTGCCGGAAGGTTGGACCGTGGCCGAGTGGCGCGCGCGGCAGGAAACCGATCCGGCCGCGGTAGAGACGGCCGCGCGCGCGTCGATGAAAAAGCACGTCACGGCAATGGTCGATTTCTGGAATGCCGGCGTGCCCACCCTCGACTATGGCAACAACATCCGTCAGGTGGCGAAGGACGAGGGATTGGAGAACGCGTTCGCGTTTCCCGGCTTCGTGCCCGCCTATATCCGTCCGTTGTTTTGTCGGGGTATCGGTCCGTTCCGCTGGTGCGCGTTGTCGGGCGATCCGGAGGACATCTACAAGACCGATGCGGCGATGAAGCGGTTGTTTCCCGAAAACGATCACCTGCACCGGTGGCTTGACATGGCGCGCGAGCGCATCGCGTTCCAAGGGCTGCCGGCGCGCATTTGCTGGATCGGCCTTGGCGACCGTCACCGCGCGGGGCTGATGTTCAATGAGATGGTCGCGTCAGGTGAACTGAAAGCCCCCGTGGTGATCGGCCGCGATCACCTGGATTCGGGTTCGGTCGCCTCGCCAAACCGCGAGACCGAGGCCATGAAGGACGGATCGGATGCGGTGAGCGATTGGCCGCTTCTCAATGCGCTCGTCAATACCGCGTCGGGGGCGACCTGGGTGTCGCTCCACCATGGCGGTGGGGTTGGCATGGGCTTTTCGCAGCATGCCGGCGTAGTGATCGTGGCCGACGGCACCGAGGCGGCCGCCAAGCGGCTGGCACGGGTGTTGTGGAACGACCCGGCGTCCGGCGTGTGGCGCCATGCGGATGCGGGCTATGACACCGCGCTCGCTTGCGCCCGCGAGCATCAGCTCGATTTGCCGGGGATCTTGGGCAGCTGAAGGCAACTGCGCGGTCGAGACGTCACGGCCGCCTTGGCGCCTGCGTGGCGCCGAGGATGGCGGCGAGCAGGCATACGATGCCGATCCCATGAAGTGTGGTGATCGGCTCGCCCAGGATGAGGCCCGCCAGCGCCACGGCGGTGATGGGGGCCACCGCCGTGAATAGGGCCGCCTCCGAACCCGACACCCGGGCAGCCCCTGCGTACCACCAGGTAAAGCCAAGCGCGGTTGGCACGACGGCGTAATAGGCGGTCGCCAACAGGGCCTGCTGATCAAAAGCGAGATTGTACGGGTCCTCGACCACGAGCGCGACCGCCGCGGAGATGACGAAACCAAGGGCCGTCATTGCGGTGGACTGCACCAATGGCTCCAAGGGCTGGGCCAGTCGCTTGTTGAGCAGGATGAATACCGCCTCGCACCCGACCGCCGCCAAGATCAACGCATTGCCGAACGCGGATCCGACCGGGGCTGCCTCGCCGGGCCAGCTGACGATGGCAACGCCTAAGGTGGCAAAGCCGATGGCGGCCCACAGGCGCGCTGGCGGGCGCTCGCCCAAGACAATCACGGCGACCAGGGCCGCCACGACTGGCAAGGTGCCAATGATCACCCCGGCGTCCGCCGCACTCGTGGAGTGGAGCCCCGCGATCAGCAGCGTCGTGTATCCCACACTGCCGGCGCCCGCTTGGACGATCAAAAGGGCAGAACTCCGTGCGGTAACCGGTGGCCAAACCGTCCTTGTGACAGCCATCATGAGGGCAAAAAGGGGCAGCGCGAGCGCGAAGCGCAACGCTGTCGCGGTGAAGGGTGGCAAACCGTTGGCGATCAGCTTGGCCGCGATCACGGTGGAGCCAACCGTGATCATGGCAAGCGTGAGATAGAGATGGCCAAGGCGGCGCGAGGCGGCGGAGGAGGTGGGCTGCGTCATGGCCGTCACGATGACGGGGCCGGCCCGCGCAGTCTTGAACGTTCTTGCGCGCCCCGCTTTGCCGAGGCAAGCGCGCCGGGTGGCAAGCCATAGGCCCGCGTGAGTGCGCGGGTCAGGTGGCTTTGGTCGGCGAAGCCGCACTCGGCCGCCACGTCCGCTGGGGAGCGGCCCGACAACAGGAGCCGCCGGGCGAGGTGGATGCGCTTTTGCACCCGGTAGGCATGCGGCGGCAGGCCCGTATGGCGGGTGAAGGCACGCACGAGGGCAAACCGACTGAGACCAGCTTCGCGGGCCCAATCCTCCAACGTTGCGGTGTCGCCTGGATCGGAATCGATGCGCTGGCGAACTTGGAGGATTGCGGCGGGCAAAGCGGGGACGGGATCGCGGACCTCGAACAGGTCTGCAATCACCGTCAATAGCCGCTCTTCAAAATGCGCCATGGCGGCCGGTTCGGCGCTTGAGGCGACAGCATGTAATGCATTGAAAGCGTCGGCGGTGCCTGGCCTTGTGATGACAGGAGCTGAGAATTCGGCACCCGCGCGGACCCCTTGATAGGCGTGTCGGGCCGCTTCGGTCACAAGTGCCGGCGCAATGTAAAGCATCCGCCATGCGCGCGGCGCTTGATTGATCGGGATACCGTCGTGCACCTCATTGGGATTGACCGTGATGACTGCACCAGCCGTGGCCTCCACGGGCCCCCGGCCACTCGCGGAGCGCTGCGCCCCGTCGTCAATCAGGCCGATGCCGAACTCATCATGGGTGTGGCGCGCAAAGGCTTGGGCCGTACAGGCCGCGACAACCGTCACGCCTTCGACGCGCGCTCGACGGACTTCAAAAGCGGCAGGTTTGCAAGTCATCGCTTTTGATAGCTTGTCACTGGGGTGCCGGCAACGGGAAGCCCTTGATAGGTTGCAACCGTCGAGGGGAGGCCGCGGACTGCGGGCAACAAAATCGAAGGCCGTCGAGCTTGCCCGTTGCCCCTGATCGGCGAGGCTCCTAAGAGTGAAGCGCGCGCGAGCCGTTGGGTGCGCGGGGGCGAGCAAGGGTGTTTGATATGTCGTTGTTGATCTTGGGCCTCATCGTGTTCATCGGGGTGCATTTGGTGCCCGTGATGACGGGCTTGCGGCGGTCGCTGGTTCAAGAGATTGGCGAAACCGGGGTGAAGATGGTGGTGACCATCATCTCCGTCGTTGGCCTGGCACTCATCGTCTATGGCTATGGCGCGGCGCGAGCAGCGGGGCCGATGATCTTGTGGGATCCGCCGGTGTGGACGCGCCACATCGCGGCGACCTTGATGATTCCGGTGATGATTTTGTGGGTGGCCGCCTATGCGCCGGTTGGGCGCATCAAGCCCGCGGTGAAGCACCCGATGATTCTGGCGGTCAAGATCTGGGCGTTCGCCCACCTTATCGCCAATGGCACGGCGCCTGATCTGGCGCTGTTCGGCGCGTTCCTGGCGTGGGGTGTCGTGGATCGCATCTCGCTCAAGCGGCGCGATCTGGCGGCTGGTGGCGCGCGGCTGGTGGCCGGACCGGTGCAAAACGATCTGATCGCCGTCATTGGCGGCCTCGTTTTGTGGGCCGCGTTTGCATTCTACTTGCACGAATGGCTGTTTGGCGTCGCGCCGTTCGGCTAAGAAATCGCCTGCTTTCATGTCGCGTCCCTTGCGTTTCGGAAGCGGCAAGTGCGCCGTTGTTTCGCCGCGTTCCGGGCGCAAGGCGATGTCGGTGGGCTCGGCGGTGTTGTGGTTTGCGCATTGAAGTGGGTTCGGCTAGTGTCCGCCCGCTGGACGCCCATGGTGTTGCCGGCAAGATCAGCTTTTGCCGGCGGTTCGGCTGGGCTCAGTCAAGGTTTTCGGGGTTGGAATGACCGACATCTTCAGCGAGATCGACGACGAGCTGCGCAAAGAGCAGGCGCGTCGGCTCTGGCAACGTTACGGCAAGCTGATCATTGGTGGCGCCGTCATGATCGTGTTGAGCGTCGCGGCTTGGCGCGGCTACGTCTATTGGCAAGACACCAACGCCCAAGCCCAGGGTGACGCTTATTTCGCCGCCGAGCGCTTGGCCACCTTGGAAGACTCGGCTGCATCACGCGCGGCGTTTGAAGAGTTTTTGAAGACCGCGCAGGGCGGTTATCCCATGTTGGCGCGCTTCCGCGTCGCCGCGCTCGACGCCAAGGCGGGCGAATATGACAAGGCGATCGCCACCTATGACGCGGTTGCCAGCGATCCCAGCGTGCCGACCGTGTTCCAGGACTTGGCCCGCATGCGGGCGGCTTACATTGCCGTTGATCATCTCGATCGCGCCGCGGTGGAAAGCCGCATTTTGGGCCTTGCGACACCTGGCGCCACGTGGCGGCATACGGCACGTGAGCTGTTGGCGCTTGCCGCCTATAAGGCCGACGATTTGGAAACCGCGCGCAAGCGGTTGACCGAACTGACCAGCGATGCGGCGGTGCCGCAGGCGGTGCGCCAGCGCGGCGAGTTGTTCCTATCCGTGATCACGTCGCGTCTGGGCGCGCCGTCCGATAAGCCGACGCAATGAGAGGCCCCATGCGCTTTCCCCGGTCCGCCCTTCGTCGGTCGATCGATCTTGCCCTTGTCGTCGGCTTGGCGACGGGTTTGGCGGGATGCGCGTCGGGCGACGATATCTCCGACGCGATCACGTCGATCAATCCATTTGCCCAAAAAGAAGAGGTTTTGCCTGGC
>CALSBD010000326.1:0-4604 GCA_943373055.1 Rhizobium sp. Q54 | reverse complement strand
ACCTTGGCGGACGGCAATACGCTCGCCTATGACCGCCTCGTGGTCGCGCCGGGCATCGACCTCAAGTATGAGAGCGTGCCGGGCTATTCGGCTGAAGCGGCCGAGATCATGCCGCATGCCTGGAAGGCCGGACCGCAAACCGAACTTCTCGTGCGCCAGCTCAACGCGGTGCCCGATGGCGGCGTCATCGTCATGATCGCCCCGCCCAACCCCTATCGCTGCCCGCCCGGCCCCTATGAGCGCGTCTCCATGTTCGCTCACGTGCTCAAGACCGCGGGCAAGACCAAGTGCAAGATCATGGTCTTCGACGTGAAGGACAAATTCTCCAAGCAGGCCCTGTTCATGGAAGGCTGGGAGAAGCACTATCCCGGCATGATCGAGTGGATGGACCCCACCATGCACTCCGGCATCAAGGGCGTCGACGTGAAGGGCATGCGGGTCGAGACCGGCATGGAGACCGTCGAGGCCGCCCTCGTCAACGTGATCCCCGCCCAGATGGCCGGCAAGATCGCGCGCGATGCCGGGCTGACCAATGACAGCGGCTTCTGCCCGATTGATGCCACCAACATGAAGTCGGCGAAGGACGCCAACGTCTTTGTGCTCGGTGACGCCTCGATCGCCGGCGATATGCCCAAGTCCGCCTTCTCGGCCAACAGCCAGGCGAAGGTGGTCGCCAATGCCGTGCGCGGTGACCTGACCGGCAGCCGCGTGTTCCCGGCCAAGTACTCCAACACCTGCTGGTCGCTCATTGAGACCGACGACGCGGTCAAGGTGGGCGGCTCCTACGAGCCCAAGGACGGCAAGATCACGACGGTGACGCCGTTCATCTCCCAGACGGGCGAGACCGTCGACGTGCGCAAGCAGACGGCGGAGGAAAACATCGGCTGGTATAAGGGCATCGTCGCCGACATCTTCGGCTGACCGCATCAAAGCCCCGCGCGAGATCGCTCGCGCGGGGCTTCTTAATTGATTGATTTGACTAGTTTATTGATCGAAATCAAGGACACCGACCACAGTCGGTCTACGCTGAACCTCGGGCCAGTGGCTGTCCGGGGCACGCGAGATCTATGCGTGGACGGACCTGACACCACACGCGCGGGAGGCAGGGAATGACAGCCGGCAACGGGATTGGACGGCGCGGGTTCTTGATCGGCGCGGGCGCGCTCGCCGGCGTGCTCACCGCGCCCAGCATCGCGCGCGCGGCCAAACCCCGCGTTGTGGTGATCGGCGGTGGCGCGGGCGGCGCGACACTTGCCAAATACATCTCAAAGGACGGCGATGCCGGGTTTGAAGTCACCCTCATCGAACCCAACAGGATCCACTTCACCTGCTTCACGTCGAACTGGGTGCTCGCCGACCTGAAGTCGTTCGACACACTTGAATATGGCTATGCCCCTCAAGTGGCCCGCGGCGTGCGCATGGTAGCCGACCGGGCGGCCGCCATTGATCGCGAGCGCAAGAGCGTCCGTTTAGCTGGCGGGCAGACGGTCGACTATGACCGCCTCGTGGTCGCCCCCGGCATCGACTTTCGCTACGACGCCATCGAGGGCTATTCGGAGGCCGCGGCCGAGACCATGCCGCATGCCTGGCGTGGAGCCGCGCAGATGCGACTGTTGAAAAGCCGGCTCGACGCCGTGCCTGACGGCGGCACCATCGTGGTGCTGGCCCCGCCCGAGCCCTATCGCTGCCCGCCCGCCCCCTATGAGCGCGTCTCCATGATGGCTGAGCGGCTCAAGGCCACGGGGCGCGTCAAGGCGCGCATCATCATCCTGGACGCCAAGGAAAAGTTCTCCAAACAGCCCCTTTTCGCTGAAGGCTGGGACCGCCACCACACCGGCATGGTCGAGTGGCAAGCGGCGTCGATGCATGGCGGCGTGAAGTCCGTCGATCCGGCGACCAACACGGTGACGACGCAGCTGGAGACGATCAAGGCCGATCTCGTCAACGTCATCCCACCCCAGTGGGCGGGCGCGATCGCGCGTGACGCCGGGCTCACGGATGCGACCGGGTTCTGTCCGGTCAACGGGCTCGATTTCCGCTCGCTGATGGATCGCAACATCCATGTGATTGGCGACGCGGCGATTGCCGGCGACATGCCAAAATCAGCATTCGCGGCCAACAATCAGGCCAAGACCATCGCCATGGAGCTGCGCGCGGAGTTTTTCGGGTCCCGATTGTTGCCGGTGCGGTATACGTCGACCTGCTGGTCGGCGTTGGCCAAGGACGACGCGGTCAAAAATGGCGGGCGCTATGAACCCAAGGACGGCCGCGTGGTCGCTTTAGAGACCTTTGTGTCGGCGCTCGAGGAACCGGCTGCCTTGCGCAAACGCCAATATGAAGAGGCGGTTGGCTGGTATCGGGCGATGACCACCGACATCTTCGGCTAAACCGGTCTCCAGCCGCACTACCCCTCAAGCGGCCGGCAGCACGCGCTCAGCGAGCCAACGGGGCCGTTTCAAGCGGTGTGGCAGCCGTCGCCGCCGATGGGGCCGAAGCTGCCGACACCGTCGGCGCCCGGTGATCGACCAGCCGATCGGTGACGATCGCTGCCACCCAGATCGCCGTCAGCGCGGCCCAGGCGGTGAGCGAGAACACCATGCCCCCCGTCACGCCCGCACCGACCGCGCAGCCGCCGGCGAGCATAGCGCCAAAGCCCATCAGCACACCGCCGACGATGTAGCGCCGCATGGACTGGCCGTCTTGGAAGCCTTCAAGCCGGTGAGTCCGGGTGAAAAAGGCCATCACCGCCGCACCCAAAAACACGCCCGGCACCAGCCCGGTGTCGAAATCAACCGGACGGTCCGGCGCAGAGACCACGCGCAACAACACATCCGACGACGGGCCGGAAAAGGTGATGCCATTGACGGGCACCGGATCAAACGCCTGGCCCGCGATGAGCCCGGTGACGACCCACGCCGCCACCACCGCCAGCCCCACGCCTGCCGCGGCCATCAAGCGACCGGGCGGCACCTTGGCCCGCATCGCCAGACCGACCCCCGCGACCAGGAAGGCAAGTCCCACCGCGAGCCGCGCCGCTCCCGACAGCCCGAGGGATTGATTGAGATCGCGCATGTCCGGCTCGATGATGGCAAGCCCGCCGAGCACCTCGCGCAGCGGCGACGCGAGGCCCCGATAGGCCGCTGCGGCCGACACAGCGAAGATCATGCCGGTGACGAGCGCGCGCAAATTGCCCTGGCCGGACAGCACCAAAAGCCGGCTCGCGCAGCCACGCGCCAACACCATGCCCACGCCAAACACCGCGCCACCCAGGATTGCCCCCGAGAGGCTGCCCGGCAACGCCAATTGACGTGGCAGCGATAGATCGAACGTGCCACTTGCCACGGCCGCCTGCAGCCCGGCGACCGCCGCGCCAAAGGCGATGAACCAGATGGCAAGCTTCTCGCCGAACTGCCCGTGGCCGACCTCAAGGGCCGCCGCGCGCAGGCAAAACCGACTGTGCTGCGCCGCCGCGCCAAACAACGCACCGATCGCCAACCCGGTCGCGAACAGCACGAAGCCGAGACCCCACGCATCAATCGCCGAACTGATCCAAGGCTCGATCATCACTCATCCCTCCCGTCGGCAATCCTGGCGTGACGACAACGGTCGTGCCTTGACCTTGCGCAAACCGATCAGCCACCACTGGGGACAAAGCGATAGACGGTGCCTGCCCGCTCGACCCGGCCGATCCCGCCTTGGGGCAAATGGTAGCCGACCAAGGTCATGCGATCGGTCGCCAGCTTGTCGAGCATCTTCAGCCGGGTGCTGACAGCCATCTCGGCATCTTGGTCGAACCGGCCCGGCCAGTTGGGATGCTGAAACGACAACAGGCCGTGGGTAGCGAAGTCACCGCCGATCAGCGCCATCTCGCTGCCCACCTTCGCCTCATAGGCGACATGGCCGGGCGTGTGGCCCGGGGTGGCGATGGCGTGGATGCCCGACGCCACTTCAGCGCCTGGGGTGAAGCGGGTCAAAACCGGTTCCAGAAGCTTCAGCACGCGCTGCGCGCCGGCCGCGAACGCGTGGCGATCCTCCGGCAGCTTGCTGTAGATGCCCGGGTCAAACCAGTTATCATATTCGATTTGCGATATATGATAGCGGGCTGCGGGAAACATCGGCTCGTCGAAGTCATCGACCGCGCCCCACAGATGGTCAGGGTGGGCGTGGGTGAAGAACACGTCGGTGATCGCCGCGGGGTCAACCCCAGCCGCCGACAAACCCTCCATCAACCGACCCACGCCGGGCATGAAATTGGGTCCCGCACCGCAGTCGAACAACGCCAACCCCTCCTGCCGCTCCAAGAGCGTCACATTGAGCACGTTGGTCGCCCGGTCAGTCGGCCAGCCGGCATCCGCCAGCGCCTTGGCGATCTCATCGCCGCGCGGACCGCCGGCCACCATCGCGCCGGGCAAGTCAAACGAACCGTCCGTCACGGTTTTGAGCCCGGCCGGCCCCGCCGCGGCCTTCGTGGCGGGCGCGAGCGCTCCCAACGTGATCAGCGACAGCCCCGCGCACAGTACGGTCCGCCGGTTCAATGTGAGTGTCATGAGCGGTCCCTCCCCATCTTGTCGTTCATATCGCAATATTCACATAAATCGATGCAA
>CALSBD010000325.1:0-4607 GCA_943373055.1 Rhizobium sp. Q54 | reverse complement strand
GCGGGGGATGTGCATGACGGCAGCCGTGGGGCTGAGGTGTTTCGCGCCTGCGCCATTTGCCACTCGCTTGCTCCGGGCGATCATTCGCGCGCGGGTCCAAGCCTTCACGGCGTGTTTGACCGCCGCATCGGCAGCGCGCCGGGCTATGACTTCTCACCGGCTTTACGCGCCATGACCATCGTGTGGACACCTCGGACTGTTTCGGAGTTGTTCGAGGTGGGGCCCGAGATCTACACCCCCGGTTCGCGCATGCCCGACCAGAAGGTGACAGACCCGGCCGATCGCGCCGCGCTCATCGAGTTCCTGGGTCGGTTCCGCCCATGAGGCCGTCGTCGGCTTAATCCCGGTTTGATGGGCTCGCCGACGGCGCAAACCGCGCTATGCTCACCGCCCTTTCCTGTCAGGAGCTGTCATGACCTCGCCGTTTCCGGTGTTGCCCGATCCCGCCTCGCCGCGGCTCACGCGCGCGGTGAGCGGGTATGATCAGACCGGCACCCAGGTGGATATCGCGGTGGTCGAAGAGCGGCCGCTGACCATCTTCCTCAATTCGCAAGAGATCGTTACCGCCATGACGATCGGCGATTATCCGGAGTATTTGGCGCTCGGCTTCCTGCGCAATCAACGCATGCTGCGCGACGATGATGAAGTGACCGGTGTCGACTATGATGAGGACATCGAGACCGTCGTGGTGCGCACCAAGAGCCAGACCACCTACGAGGAAAAGCTCAAGAAAAAGACCCGCACCTCGGGCTGCGCGGTCGGCACGGTGTTCGGCGATATGATGGAGGGGCTGGACGGCGTGGTGTTGCCGCAGGCGGAGGTGCGCACGAGCTGGCTTTATGCGCTCGCGCGGCAGATCAACACCATGCCGTCGCTGTATCTGACCGCCGGCGCGATCCATGGCACGGTGCTGTGCGAGCGTGATCAGGTGTTGGTCTATATGGAAGATGTTGGCCGGCACAACGCGGTCGATAAGATCGCGGGCTTTATGATGCGCCATCAGGTGGCCGCGGCCGATAAGATCCTTTACACCACGGGGCGCTTGACGTCCGAGATGGTGATCAAAACCGCCATGATGGGCATCCCGGTGCTGGCGTCGCGCTCGGGCTTCACCGCCTGGGGGGTGGAGATCGCCCGCCAACTGGGGCTCACGCTGATTGGGCGCATGCGCGGTCAGCGGTTCGTCTGCCTCTCGGGCGAGGACCGCTTGGTGCGCGATGCGGATTTGGGCGCGGTGTCCGACGAAGACAGGAAGCATCGCCGCAAAGGGGCCGAGGACGATTGATGAGTTTGCCTTTGGGGGTGATCCTGGCCGGCGGGCGCGCGACACGCATGGGCGGCGGCGACAAGGGCCTGCGCGAGGTCGGTGGTCGGCGGCTGATGGATCACGTCATCGACCGGCTCGCGCCGCAGTGCGTGGGGCTCGCGATCAATGCCAATCATGATCCGGCCCGCTTCGCGTCGTTCGGCTTGCCGGTGTTGGCCGACAGCCTGCCCGATCACCCCGGGCCTCTGGCCGGCGTGTTGGCCGGGCTCGACCACGCGGCCGCGATGGGCCTGACCGCAATTGTCACGGCGGCGGCCGATACTCCCTTTTTTCCGCGCGACCTCGTTGCCCGGCTTGCGGCGGCGGCCGGGCCGACGGGGTTATGTCTGGCGGCAAGCCCGGACGAGACGGGGACGTTGCAGCGCCACCCGACCTTCGGCCTGTGGCCGGTGTCCTTGCGGGCGGATTTGCGCGCGGCGCTCGAAGATGGCTTGCGCAAGATCGTCTTGTGGACCGATCGCCATCAAGCGGGGCTTGCCCGCTTCGACAGCGTGCCGTTCGACCCGTTCTTCAACGTCAATACGCCCGAGGATATCGTGACGGCTGAAGCGCTGTTGAGGCTGCCATGAGGGTCTATGGCATCACCGGGTGGAAGAACACCGGCAAGACCACGCTCACCGAGCGCTTGATCGCCGAGATGGTCGCGCGCGGGCTCGCGGTCTCGTCCGTCAAGCACGCCCACCACAACACCGAAATCGATCACGAAGGGCGCGATAGCCATCGTCATCGGGTGGCGGGCGCGGGGCAAGTGATTGTCTCTTCGCCCAACCGTTGGGCCTTGATGAGCGAACTGCGCGGCGCGCCGGAGCCCAGCCTGGCGCAGTTGCTCGCGCTCTTGAACCCGTGCGATCTTGTGTTGATCGAAGGCTACAAGGCGGCGGCGCACCCCAAGATCGAGGCGTATCGTCAGGTCGTTGGCCGCACGCTGCTCGCGCCGACCAACGACACCATTCGGGCGATTGCGAGTGATTGCGCGGTACCGACTGAGGCCATCGGGCGCGCCCTGCCGATGTTTGATCTCAACGATGTGCCCGGCATCGCCACGTTCATCTTGCGCGAGGTTGGCCTATGACCCTTGAACTGACCCCGCCGCGGTTGCGCAATGATTGCTTCGCCATGCCCCAAGGCGTGGCTTGGGTGCCGGTCGATACCGCGCTTGAGCGTCTAAGCGGCGTGCTTCACGCGGTGACGGCGATGGAGGAGGTGCCTGTCGCTCAGGCGCTCGGTCGCGTGTTGGCCGCGCCGGCGGTGGCGCGGCGGTCCAATCCGCCGCTCGCCAACTCCGCGGTTGACGGCTACGGCTTCGCGCAGGCCGCGACCGGTCTGGGCGTGCAGCGCCTGCCGCTTGTTCAGGGTCGCGCGGCAGCGGGGCAGCCGTTTGAGGGTGCCGTGCCGCTCGGCCACGCGGTGCGCATCCTCACCGGCGCCATCCTGCCCGACGGGGTGGATACGGTGGTGCTGGAAGAAGACTGCGCAACCGACGGGACGACGGTTGCCTTTGATGGCCCCATCAAAGCGGGCGCCAATACACGCAAGGCCGGCGAGGACGTTGTCGCGGGTGCGGAAGCCCTCGCGGTTGGTCGCGTGCTGTCGCCGCCTGACTTGGCCTTGTTGATGGCGCTCGGGCTCACCACGGTGTCGGTGCGGCGGCGCTTGCGGGTGGCGGTCTTGTCGACCGGCGACGAACTGATCGCCGAGGCGGGCGCGCCGGCGGCGCCGCATCAGATTTATGACGCCAACAGGCCGATGCTGCTTTCGCTCATTGAGGGCTGGGGCTTCGAGCCGGTGGATTTGGGCCACGCGCCCGATGATCCCGCTCAGATTGCCGCGCGGCTTGATCGCGGGGCGCGCGAGGCCGACGCCGTGCTCACCTCAGGCGGCGCGTCAGCCGGTGACGAAGACCACATCTCGCGACTCCTGTCCGAACGGGGACACCTGACGAGCTGGCGGATCGCCATGAAGCCGGGGCGGCCGTTGGCGCTTGCCATGTGGTCGGGGGTGCCCGTGTTTGGCCTGCCAGGCAATCCGGTGGCGGCCTTTACCTGTGCGCTGGTGTTCGCCCGCCCCGCGCTGTTGCAACTCGCAGGGGCGGGATGGCGCGCGCCGACCGCGTTTCAGGTGCCGGCCGCGTTCTCCAAGCGCAAGAAGGAGGGGCGGCGCGAGTATTTGCGCGCCCGGCTGACGGACACCGGCGAAGTCGACGTGTTCGCCTCGGAAGGCTCGGGCCGCATCTCGGGCTTGAGCTTCGCGACGGGCTTTGTCGAGCTGCCCGACGCGGCGTGCGCGATCGGGCCTGGCGATCTCGTCCGCTACATCCCGTACGCGTCATATGGCGTGGGGTTTTCAGCCTAAGGCATTTGAACAACGGAGTGAGGAGCGCAACGCGCATCCGGCTCCTAGCCCTGCACTGTCAGTTTATGTCAACGCGTGATCTTCACCCAATAACCGGTTCCCACTTCTGGGGATCACGCTCTCAGCATCAACTCTCCGCCGGTCTAAATCCAAGCGCGTTAAGCGCGTCGCGGGATGCGGCGAGCGCGGCGCGGAAGGCGTCCATCAGCTTGGCTCGACGCGGCGCCGAGCTCACCGCGAAGTCATAGTGCTCGTCGGCGAGCGGGATAAAGCCAAGGCCGAGTGCGTCGGCGACCGGGCGGATGGCGACGCCCCAATCGGCGCGGCTTTGCGCGATGCTCGCAGCCACGGCGTTGTGCGAGCGGGGCTGATTCCAATAGCCTTGCGGGCGCGCGCCGTTAAGGAGCCCATCGATGAGCGTGCGCGTACCGGCGCCCTGATTGCGATTGACGAGAATGCAGTCGGCATCGGCGAGCGATGCGGCCACGGCGGACGCCACGTCGCGGCCCTCGAAGCGGGGATCGCCGCGGCGATAGACGATGCCTTGCAGCCGGCGCCAACCGGGGATCAAGGCCATGCCTTCCGCTAGGAACGGCGTGTTGTAGGCGCCGCTCTTGGGCTCCATCAGGTGGATCGGCGCGATGTCGCACTCGCCGCGCTTCAACGCCGCGAGGCCGCCAAGGCTGCCGCGCGCCAACGATCGCACGGTGATGCCGCCGGTCGCGAGCCGGCTGACGACGGCATCCAGGCCGGTGCAGTGGCTGCCCATGATGACGAGATCGGGCACGCTGACGTGGGGCGAGAAAAGCTGCACAGCTGCCCGTGTGCCTGCGGGCATCGCATCGGCGAGCGCATCGATCGCCACGAAGCCATCGGCTTGGGAGAACGCGGTGACCGAGCCCGAGCTTTTGCCAATCGGGTGCGCCAC
>CALSBD010000324.1:0-4612 GCA_943373055.1 Rhizobium sp. Q54 | reverse complement strand
GTTGAACACGCCATAATGGCCTACACCCGGCTGAACATAGTCGGCGCGCATGTCGGCGGGGATATTGACGCACAGCTTGTGGGCCGCCTGGGTCTGGCCAGCGCCCGTGATGTCGTCGAGCTCGCCTTCGACGGTCAACAAAGCCACGTTGCGGATCGCTTCCGGGCGGACCGGGCGACCCCGGTGCATCATGGTGCCGGTCGGTAGCGCGTGCTTGATGAAGACGGTGTCGACCGTCTGCAAATAGAACTCCGCGGTCAGGTCCATGACCGCCAGATACTCATCATAAAAGTCACGGTGCTTCTCAGCCGAATCACCGTCACCCTTGATGAGGTGCATGTAGAAGTCTTTGTGGGCGATCATGTGCCGGTCCATGTTCATGGACATGAAACCCGACAACTGCAGGAAGCCCGGATAGACATCGCGCATAAAGCCCTGGTGGGGGAACGGCACCTTCATGATGACGTTCTCGCGGAACCACTCGATGCCGCGCTCGGTCGCCACCGCATTGACGGCGGTCGGGCTCTCGCGGGTGTCGATCGGGCCACCCATCAGGATCATCGACGAGGGCGCGTAGGGATCGCGGTTTTCTTCCATCACCGCGACCGCGGCAAGCACGGGGACGGAGGGCTGGCAGACGGCCACGATATGGGTGTCGCCACCCAGCGCATGCAGCATCTCGATGACATAGTCGATGTAGTCATCCAGGTCGAAATGACCGTCGGTCAGCGGCACGTCGCGGGCGTCCACCCAGTCGGTGATGTAGACGTCATGGCGCGGCAACAAGGCGGCGACCGTGCCGCGCAACAGCGTGGCATAGTGGCCCGACATCGGCGCCACCAACAGCACCTTGGGGTCGCGGCGGGCGCCGGAGGGTAGCTCGCGCTCGAAGTGAAGCAGATTGCAGAACGGGCGGCGCCACACCACCTGCTCGCGCACACCGACCCGGACGCCGGAGACCGTGGTGGTGGGAATGTTGAACTTCGGCTTGCCGTAGCGACGCGTCGATCGCTCGAATAGCTCGCACGCCGCGGCCATGGAGCGGCCGTAGGGCGTGTGGCTCATCGGATTGAGCGGATTTTGAAACGCCAATCGCGTGGCATCCGCTAAGGCCCGAAAGGGCGCCATCGCGGCGTGGTGCATTTCGTACATTTGATAGAATGCCACCGGTCATCCCCCGAGAAACGTCGCTGACAGCGCGTCCACCCACTTTGGCCTGTACAGTGATTGTTGGCAGGCGACATTAAGGGCGAGTTGAAGAGGCTATCAATCGATCGGTTCGTCTTAC
Source organism: Rhizobium sp. Q54 (assembly GCA_943373055.1). Classification (GTDB taxonomy): domain Bacteria; phylum Pseudomonadota; class Alphaproteobacteria; order Rhizobiales; family Ancalomicrobiaceae; genus CALSBD01. Next base: position 3,324 of record CALSBD010000324.1, on the reverse strand, counting down.
GTAGGCGTACGTTGTGCAGGTGCGAGATCGGATCAGGAACTTACGCGGTCGTCCAGTTCTTTTTTCTCGCACGTGCGAGCCCGCATGCGATTTGCGCCTAAAGTCTAAGGGAAAAGCCTAAGTGACTCGGCGGTTACATGAGCCAATACGTAAATTCACGGCGCTTTGGTCACGAAACCTGACGTTCACCGTGTCACAAAATTGATACGCAAGACGGGGCCGATTGGGTTGGTCGAGGCGCGTATTTTTCGATGCGGTGCAAACCTCAGCGCATTTCGCTCAAGTAATGGTGCCGTAGCGTCAAGCATAAGCTGACGCGCCATTCGGCGACCCGTCCGTCAAGGGATTTGGCCAACCGGTCGATGCCCAAAAGCGGCGTGCCGGGGCTGACGCCGAGCACGGCGGCCACCTCGGCATCGGCGGCGGTCGCCTTGAGCCGCTCCACCGCCTGGCCGATCGTCACGCCAAAACCGTCGGCATAAAGACCGTAGAGATTGTTGGGGATCTCCATGGTGTCGAGGCCGGGGAAGAGATCAAGCGGCACGGTGATGTCTTCCACGATCACCGGCTCGCCGCCGAGCGACCGTTTGCGGCGCATGCGCAAGATGGCGGCGCCGACGGGAACACCCAGCACGGCAGCTTCCTCCGGCGTCGCCCGGGCGGCGGATTGCTCGAGCATCAGGCTGTCGGGAAACTGCCGCTCCCCCTGGTCGGGGATGAGGCGGAAATACTGAAATAGTATGCGCGCTTCGTCGTGGCGGCCGACATAGGTGCCCTTGCCCTGGCGGCGCACGACGAGGTGCTCGACCGCCATCTCGTCGAGAGCCTTGCGCACCGTGCCGGCGCTGACGCCGAGCTCCTGCGCCAATTGTGGCTCGCTGGGCAAAGCGGCCCCCGGGCCCCACACCCCCTCGGCGATGCGACGAATGAGCTCGTCCTTCACCTGGCGATACAGCGGCTGATAGCCGAGCGCGGGCTTCGCGGCGGGCGCGGAAACCGTCGACGGCGCGGCGGCGGGCGGAGGGGTGACGACCGGATCATTCATCGTGTTGACAGAATACCGCTATCTTATATCCTATACAAGACTTGATCCCGAGCGACGCCGCAGGCATGACCGGGACAGTCCGCGACAAGAGGCCCACAAAGGGCTCGGCCGCGCAAGGGAGGTTTCATGGGACCGCAGCCACAGGCCGTGCGCGCCAGCGTGCACAGGAACGGACGCTTGCCGACCGATCGCGCCCGCACGCGGCTCGCCAGTGTGGGAGGTCGCTATGGCCGATATTGAGCTCTCGAAGGTCATCAAGATCTTTGGCACGGCGACCGTCATTCACGGTGTCGACTTGTCGATCAAATCGGGCGAGTTCGTCGTGTTCGTCGGCCCGTCGGGCTGCGGCAAGTCGACGTTGCTGCGCATGATCGCGGGGCTTGAATCGATCTCGGGCGGCACGGTGCGTATCGGCGACCGGGTGGTCAATGACCTCGCCCCGCGCGACCGCGACATCGCCATGGTGTTCCAAGACTACGCGCTTTATCCGCACAAGTCGGTGTTTGAAAACATGGCGTTCGGCCTGCGGCTCCGGAAGCGGCCGGAAGCGGAAATTCAAGAGAAGGTCGCCCGCGCAGCCAAGATCTTGCAGATCGAACCCTTGATGGAGCGCAAGCCCAAGCAGCTCTCCGGTGGCCAGCGCCAGCGCGTGGCAATGGGCCGGGCGATCGTGCGCGATCCCAAGGCGTTCCTGTTCGACGAGCCGCTGTCCAATCTTGACGCGCTGTTGCGCTCTGAGATGCGGGTGGAGATCAAGAAGCTGCACCAGCGCATCGGCAACACGGCGATCTACGTCACCCACGATCAGGTGGAAGCCATGACGCTTGCGGATCGGATCGTGGTGCTCAATCAGGGCCGCATCATGCAAGTCGGCTCGCCGGACGAGATTTATAACCGGCCCGCGCACACCTTTGTCGCCGGCTTCACCGGCTCGCCGCCGATGAACTTCGCGCCGTGCACGGTGGGTGCGGAGGGGCGGGAGATCAGCTTTCAGGACGGCACCCGAATCCAGGTGCCCGCGAACCGCCGATCGCGGTACGCGCCGGCGTCTGGCCGGCCGATGGTGTTCGGCCTGCGTCCGGAAGACATGGCGACCGGGCCGATTGGCGCGGCCGATCATGTGGTCGACGCGCGTGTGGCCCTGGTCGAGCCGCTCGGATCCGACACCTTGGGCCGTATGACCATTGGCGGCACGGAAATGACCGGACGGTTCTCGCCCGATGCCGGCTTGAAGGTTGGCCTCGTGCTGCCGATCACGCTCAACCTCGACAAGATGCACCTGTTCGATCCGGCCACGGGACAGGTGGTGGCCTAACCCGCCACCGCACACGGGTGGTTCAAGCCCCTTGAAGAGGGACACCGCCCAAGACGGCCGCACAGCATCCCCAACCCAAACGGAGGAGACACCCCATGAAGTTCACCACCTTGTTCGCCGGCACGGCGCTGGTCGCGTCGTTCGCGCTCACCAGCGTTGCCAGCGCTCAGACCACCTTGCGCATCTTCACCGGCGGCCAGCAGCGCCCCGACGTGATGAAGCAGATCGCCGACATGTATATGGCCAAGACCCCGGGCGTGAAGATCGAGGTCGAGGTCGGCGGTGCAACCTCTGAGCAGCAGCAGCAGTACTTGAACACCGTGCTGGCCTCGAAGGATTCCGCGCTGGACGTCATCTTGATCGACGTGATCCGTCCGGCGCAGTGGGCGGCGGCCGGCTGGGCCGAGCCGCTCGACGCTTATTTGGGCGCCGACAAGGACAAGATCATGGCCCGCTACCTGCCGGCCTATCGCGAGGCGAACATCGTCAATGGCAAGGTCATCGCCCTGCCCTACTTCGCCGACGCGCAGTTCCTCTATTACCGGAAGGACCTTCTGGAGAAGCATGGCGTGGCCGCGCCCAAGACCTGGGACGAGCTGAAGGCCGCCGCGCAGAAGATCACCGCCGCTGAAGGGGGTCAGCTCAAGGGTTTCGAGACGGCCGGCGCGCCGATCGAAGGCACCGTGTGCACCTATCTGGTGCCGACCTGGGGCGCGGGTGGCGAGCTTCTCTCCGAGGGCAAGCTGCAGCTCGATAAGCCGACGGCGCGCAAGGCGTTTGACCTGTGGGGCGACCTCAAGGCCTCGGGCGTGTTGTCGGCCAACATCGCCGAGATCGCGACCGACCGCATCCGCCAGAACTTCCAGGCCGGCAACCTCGTGTTCGGCATGAGCTGGGGCTATGTGTGGAACCGCACCCAGAACGACGCCGACACCACCGTGAAGGGCAAGGTGGGCGTGGTGCC
>CALSBD010000323.1:0-4620 GCA_943373055.1 Rhizobium sp. Q54 | reverse complement strand
ATCGGCGGCACGCTGTTTCGCCCGGCCACGCGCTTCATTCTGGATCGCTCCAACGAAGACTGCGTGGTGGTCTTCAACGAGATGCGCGTGCCCGGCCGCATCATGGCGACCCGCACGAACGGCTATGGCATCCGCCTGATGCGGGATCTCGATCCTGATTTTGTTGAGGAAACGGTCTCGCACTTCGGTTTGCGTCGGCTGCCGGCCGCGTAATCGCGGCCACCCCGGCGCTCGCTCCCGCTCCCACCCAAAAGCTCTCCACGCGAACCCTGGCCACAGGCGCTTGACAGCCCTGGCGAGGGTTGTGCGCATCCTGTTCGCGTTGGTTGAAATGATCAATATCTACAACGCCTTGATCTAACCCGCCTTTACGGCCCGTTAAGGTTAACGGGGTTAGAAGAGGGTCGGTTGTCCAGGATGGACAGCCTTGTTGGAGTTTTGGCGTGGCTTTTCAATCTGAGCTCGGTAAGGCAAAGGCCGTCCGACCCGCGACGACATGGATCGTCGCCGGGCTGGCTGCCTTGCTTTTGTCCGGTTGCTCGATGACCGCCCGCCGCGCCGCGCCCTCTCAAGACATCATGGCGACGGCGCCCATCGGTTCGGCGGTGGTGGTCACGCCGCTGGCCAGCCGCGCCACCGCAACTGCTCCCTTGGTGACGGGTTCGGTCGGCGAGGGTCCCTTACGTGGCACCGATGGCGCGCCACTCGCTTTGGTGCCCCCGTCCGCACCGCCGACCTCACCCGCGACCGCAAGCCCGGCCGCGCCAGCGGCCGCCGCGCCGACGCCCGCCGCAAGCCCGGCCGCGCCTGCGCCGGCGGCGGCTGGTCCGTTGGTGTTGACCCCGCCGGCCGGGTCGCCCGCGCCCGCGCCCGCCCCGACTTCCGTCGCTGCTGCACCGCCGCCCGCGGCTGCGGCCCCGAACCCGCCTGCCAAGCCCGCGCCGGCTGGGTCGGGTCCGCTCGCGTTGATGGCGCCGGATCCCGCCAAGCCGCCGACCAAGGCGGATGCCGCGCCGCCGCCCCCGCGCGCGCCTGATGCGCCGCCGCCCGCGTCGTCCAAGGCCGGCAAGACCGGACCGCGCATGTCGCTGCCGGGGCTGATTGAAAAGACAATCACCGAGCATCCGCAGATCGGCATGGCCGGCGCGCGCATTGACGAAGCCGAGGCCAGCGTCGACGCCGCCAAGTCCACGCGCCGCGTCCAGCTGGAAGGCCGCGTCGGCGTCGGGCAAAGCACGGTCGGCACCTATGATAACCGCGACGGCCTCGTCAACGAGGGTGGCGCGGTGGGCGCCGCGCGCGTTGACGCCACCGTCTCCATGCGCCAGCGTCTGCTCGATTTCGGCCGCTCCAAGAACGACATCTCCCGCTCGCAGGCCGCCGTCGATGCCGAGCGCTATCGCCGCCTCGCGAAGATCGAGGAGATCGCCTGGGATGCGACCAAGGCCTATTTGACCGTGCTCGAACACCGCGAGCTGTTGTCGGCCGCTGAGGCGAACGTGGCCGCGCATCGCCGCCTGGCCGCGCTCGTCGAGGCCAATCAGCGCGATGGCAACGGCACTGTCGCCGACGTCAACCGCGTCGCCGCCAAGCTCGTCGAGGCGGAAAGCATGCGCTCCGATCTCAACGCCGCCTTGGAGGCTGCGTCCGACAAGTTCCGCCGCTTGACCAAGCGTGATCCGGGCAACCTCGATCAACCGCCCAACTTCGCCAAGAAGATCCCGCCCTCGCCGGAAGCCGCCACCGCGCTCCTGACGACCACTAATCCGGGTCTGTTGGCCATTGAAGCCGGCACGAAGGCGCTCGAGTTTGAAACCAAGACCGCGTCGGCGGAGTTCAAACCGCGCATCGACATGGAAATCGAGGCGACCAGCAAGAACTACATGGGCGCGGATTCGCGCACCGAGATCGACATGCGCGGCATGGTCGTGTTGCGCCACAAGCTCAGCGATGGTGGCGCCCGGCGCAGTGCCGTCGACCAGCTCAATGCCCGCAAGCTCGAATCGCAGCTGCGCTACATCGACACGCGCGACGAGGCGGCCTCCGATATCCGCCAGTTCTATCGCACAATGCGCACCGCCCGCGGCAAGCTGTCGAACCTGAAGTCCGGCGTTGAGTCGTCGTCGAAGGTGATCGAGCTCTATGTCGAGCAGTTCAAGGGCGGCAAGCGCACGGTTTTTGAGTTGCTCGATAGCCAGACGGCGCTGTTCATGGCGCAGCGTGATTTGATTCAAAACCAGTTCGACGAACGCCGCGCCATCTATGGCGTGCTGCGCGGGGTTGGTGTGTTGGCCGAAACGCTGTTGGACGCGCGCGGCCGTTAACGAGTCTGTGACACTTCCGGCTCATGGCCCTCAGGCGCCCGTAACCGGGCGTTTTGGGGGAAAAGCGCCAATTCAATCCAAGGCGTTTCCCCCCTCCATTGACGCCGTGTTCAGACCTTTTTTCGAAATGAATCAACCCAGAACAATCTTGTTAACCAACATGAAGGGAATAGCGCCGTAGCTCTAACGGTGGGGGAGACCCGTGCGCCCATGAGGGTGTGCGTCCGCTCCCGCTGTGAAGCATTGGACCCGCCAGACCCATGACCGAAGCGGCCACGACTGAACCGACCCCGCCCGAAGCCGCTGGCTCCTCCAGCGCGCCGCCGGTTGCCGGGTCGACCGCGCCGGCCACGCCGCCCCCGCCCGCGGCGGCCAATGACGGCGCCACCACGGCCCCGGTCGATGCCAATGCCATCGCCGCGCTCGCCGACGGCGTGCTCAGCGTCGAGCGACCGCCGCCCGGCCAGGTCAAGGTCGTCGACGTTGGCAACGCCAAGAAGCTTCACTTCAAATTCTTGATGACCGAGGCGAAAGTCGTCGTCCTCGACATCGACGTCGTGCTCGTCTTCGCCGATGATTCCAAGATCATCCTGCCGGGCCTCGCCCTCGAGATCACCACCGACCGGCCGCCGGAGATGCAGTTCCGGGACGAGATCGTCCTGGCGCGCGAGTTCTTCGCCCGCATTGGCGACGTCAAGCTCTCCGAGGTGTCGTCCGAGCTGCAACTGCAGTCGTCGGATCCCGCCGCCAAAGGCAACACAGACGGCGACCAAAAGGCCGACGAGCCGCCCCCGCCGCCCGGCAATCCCGCGCCGCCGGTGCAGTTCATTCCGCCGCCGGAGGAAGAAAACAAGTTCAACGCCGAGGCCGACCTCATCCCGCCGCGCCCGCGGGTCGAGGTGCGCACCAGCGATGATTCGCCCGCCCCGCTCGTTCCGCCGGGCGAGCCGCCGGCTGAGCCGCCGGGCAAGAAGTTCGACGGCGCGCCGTCGGCCGCGCTCGAAATCGAGCTGTTTAACGTCGCGCGCCAAAGCACCACCGTGCGCGGCGATGGACGCGTGGAAGTGCGCGGCACCGGGGGCACCACCGGCTCGGATGAGGATTCTTCCTTCGAGATCCAGCGCTCGTCCGAGACTCTGTCGGGCACCTCGGGCAACGATGTTATCTACGCTGATGATCCCAACGTGACGCCGGCGGGCACCGCCTCGCGCCTGTTGGAAGTGGTCGCCACCATGCCGTTCCCCGGCTGGAAGGCGGTCACCGCGCAAATCTTCGGGCTGCCGACCGGCTTCCGCATCGCCAATGGCGAGCTCGTGGGCGACGCCTGGATCGTCGAGTTGGATCCCGACGAAGACAACATGATGCGCGTCGAGCTCGTCTACGTCGTCCCAGAGGACGGCGCGGAGGCCGATGAAGAAGGATTCCTCGGCCGCTTCGATCTCAACGTCCGGTTCCTGGTCGATACCGGCGGCGCGATCAGCGTCGTCAACGGCACCGCCCAATTCGGCATTCGCGAAATCCTGGAAGAGGACGACGCCGAATACGAAGGCCCCGACGGCAAGCCGACCTATGTGCTCGCCTCCAATCCGGCCGGCAACCTCGTCAACGCGGGTGCCGGTGATGATTCCATCTATGCCGGCGCGGGCTCCGATATCATCAATGCGGGCGAGGGCATGGACCTGGTGTCCTATGTCCAGTCGCAAAGCGCCGTCACCATCAATCTGGCCACCAACGTGGCGTCGGGCGGCTTCGCCAAGGGCGATGTGCTCTCCTCCGTCGAGCACCTCGAAGGGTCGAACTTCAACGACACCTTGACCGGCAACACCGCCGACAACACCTTGGCCGGCGGCCGGGGCGCCGACCGGCTGGATGGCGGCGCAGGCACCGACACCGCGCAATATACCTCCTCGACGAGCGGCGTGTTCATCGATCTCGCCACCGGCCAAGGCACCGGCGGCGATGCCACCGGCGATACCTTGATCTCGATCGAGCGGGTCATTGGCTCGTCGCAAAGCGACGTGCTCGCTGGCACTGTCAACACCGACACCTTGATCGCGGCGGCCGGCGACGACCAACTGTTCGGCCGCGAGGGCGACGACAGCCTGTCGGGTGGCGAAGGCAACGACGTGATCGACGGTGGCGCCGGCGCCGACCGCATCGACGGCGGCGACGGCAACGACACCGCCAACTACGCCTCGTCCAGCGGTGCCGTGACCGTCTATCTCAACGGCCAGGTCGGCGTCGGCGGCGAAGCTGCGGGCGACATTTTGGCGTCCATCGAGCGCATCATCGGCTC
>CALSBD010000322.1:0-4643 GCA_943373055.1 Rhizobium sp. Q54 | reverse complement strand
GAGGTGGTGTCGGACGCGGAGGCTGACGAATACTACGCGAGCCGTCCGCGCGGCAGCCGCATTGGCGCGTGGGCGTCCAAGCAGTCGCGTCCGTTGGAGAGCCGGTTCGCGCTGGAAAAGGCGGTCGCCGAATGGGGGCTCAAATATGCGATCGGCGATATCCCTCGCCCGCCGCATTGGTCGGGCTTTCGGGTGATCCCGCAGTCGATCGAGTTCTGGCACGATCGACCGTTCCGTTTGCATGACCGGGTGGTGTTTCACCGCGCCGGCAACGGCTGGACCAAGGAGCGGCTTTATCCATGAGCGTCGATATCGGCGCCGGGTCCGCGATCGTCGCGGCGAAGCGGGCGATCCGCGCCGCCGCGCTCGCCCGCCGCAACGCGCTCTCGCCTGAGGCGCGTGTGGCCGGATCGGCGGCGCTGTCAGCCGATGCGGTGGAGCGCGTGGCCGGGCCGGTCGCTAGGCGCGTGGTGTCGGGGTTTTGGCCCATTCGCTCGGAGATCGACCCGCGCCCTCTCATGATGTCGCTTGAGGCGCGCGGCGCACAGCTCGCGCTGCCGCGCATCGTGGAGGGTCAACTTGAGTTTCGGGCCTATCGCACGGGCGATCCGCTCGTGTCGGCTGGCTTTGGCACGTTTGAGCCGGCCGCGGACCAGCCACTGGCCACCCCTGACATTCTGTTGGTGCCGTTGTCCGCGTTCGATGCGTCAGGCGGGCGCACGGGCTATGGCAAGGGCTTTTATGACACCGCGATTGCCGCCTTGCAGCGCGTCAAGCCGATTGTCACTGTCGGGTTGTCCTTTGCGTGCCAGGAAGTGCCTGAAGTGCCCATGGAGCCGCACGACCAACGTCTTGATGTTATTCTAACAGAACGCAACTCTTTGTAATGAGCCTTTAATTATTGCTCTTTTGATTCATCTCTCGTTTTCGTTGAACCTTAATGGCATTTTAAATTGTATGCCTACTTATATTTAGAGCTTTTTCGGGAAAAGCCATGCGATCAAAAGTTTATCTTATTTGGGGAAATGATGCAGAAGTTGTGCACCGCTCATTGCTGAGCTTTTTCGACGTTGTTGTGCTCAATTCCAATGACATCGGTGGGGTCGACATGTCCGACCACACGCTGGTGCTGAGTGGGAATTTAAGCGACATCAACGAGCTGGGGACAATCCGAACGTTGATTTCGGCTGCCAAACGCCAAGGCGCGTATGTGGTCATGGCGGTGAAGGCGCCGACCCGGCATGCCATCGTTCAGTCTCAGGTGCTGGGCGCCAATGACATTGTTTGGCTGCCGTTCACGGAAAAAATGCTCACGAGCAAAATCAAGGCTCCCGCGCCGACAGTCCAGAGCAGCCCTTCCTTTTTGACATCCCATGTGATTGATGCCCAGGCTTTGTCGGCATCGCAGACGCTAATTTTCGATATTCTTTCGCTGTCGGTCGATCCCAGCGCCATTACAGAGCAAGAGCTCAAATCAAACTCCGCCGTTGTGATTGATGCGATTGTTGAAGATGGTGTTTCGGCCTGGATCGAAACGGTCCAGAAACACCACAGCCAAACCTATCGGCATTCCTTGCTGGTGTTGGCCGTTGCCGTCGCCTTTGGACAGACCCTCAAGCTGGGGCCCCGCGAGATGCAACGGCTTGCCTCCGCGGCCCTGTTGCATGATGTGGGCAAAGCCAAGATCAGCCTGGACATTTTGGACAAGAAGGGCCCGTTGGATGCGCGCGAGCGGATCGCCATGCAGCATCACGCGCTCTATGGGCGCGACATGCTCCAGACGGCCGGGGGCTGGTCCAATGAAATGCTCAACCTTGTTACCCACCATCACGAATTCCTGGATGGCTCAGGCTATCCGTATGGATTGGCGGCCGATCAGATCGCCGATTTGGTGCGCGTCCTGACCATTTGCGACATCTTCGCCGCCTTGATCGAACATCGGTCCTATAAAGCGGCCTGTACAGCGTCGGAAGCGTTCGACGTATTGATGGGCATGGAGGGCAAGCTTGAAGGGGCGCTCCTTTATGCCTTCAAGCCGACCCTCTCGTTTATAGAGCCCACGGTGCCGGTCAAACGGCGCCAACGCGCCTGAGGGTCACCACGTGATGATGGTGCCGGCCCCGCGTTGGGTCTTGTCGACCTCCCCGCATCCTTGCTAGAAGCGCGCCATGGTTCTTGCCTGGGTGATCATCGCCGCGCGGCGCGCGCGAATTACCGGCCCGGCCTCCGAGTGAGGCGCGGGAGCTCGACCGCGTTCGGAGTGCCGGGGCTTTTTCCTTGAGCCGCCTCCCCCTTATTCCGTGTTGATCCGATGCTTCGCGCCGCCGCCCAAGGCCGCGCCGAGGCTGACCTGAAAGAACCCCCGATGAGCGACGCCAAGTCTGAGACCCCGACCGAGGCCACCGGACGCGATTATTCCGAGACGTTGTTCCTGCCCAAGACCGAGTTTCCCATGCGTGCGGGCCTGCCGCAGCGCGAGCCGGAAATCTTGAAGCGCTGGTATGAGGAGGACCTCTATGGTCAGCTGCGCGCCGCCGCGCGCGGGCGGCCGAAGTTCGTGCTGCACGACGGCCCTCCCTACGCGAATGGTAACATCCACATCGGCCATGCGCTCAACAAGATCCTCAAGGACCTCGTGACCAAGTCGCAGCAGATGCTGGGGCATGATTCCAACTATGTGCCCGGCTGGGACTGCCACGGCTTGCCGATCGAATGGAAGATCGAGGAGGAGTATCGCGCCAAAGGCCGCGAGAAGCCCGATTTCGCCGATCCGACCGCCATCAACGGCTTTCGCACCGAATGTCGGGCGTTCGCGGAAAAGTGGGTGGATATCCAGCGCGCCGAATTCAAGCGGCTCGGCGTGATCGGCGACTGGGACCGGCCGTATCTCACCATGACCTACCCAGCCGAGGCGCAAATCGCCCGCGAGATCATGACCTTCGCCATGACCGACCAGCTTTATCGCGGGTCGAAGCCGGTGATGTGGTCGGTCGTGGAAAAAACCGCGCTGGCGGAAGCCGAGGTTGAGTACCAGGACTATCAAAGCGACACGGTGTATGTGGCGTTTGGCCTGAAAGAGTATGGCATCTCGCCGCCCGACCCGACCGACGCGACTAATGAGGCCACCTTCAAGGCGAAGTGGGGGGCGCTTGCCGAGGCCTATGCGGGCGCCCGCATCGTGATCTGGACCACAACGCCTTGGACGATCCCCGGCAACCGGGCAATCTCGTTTTCGAGCCGCATCTCCTATGGCGTTTATCATGTGACGGCCGCGGCGCCGGACAACTGGGCGCGCGTGGGTGACAAGTTTGTGCTGGCGGACAAGGTGGCCGGTGACGTCATGAAGGCGTGCCGCGTTGAGGCGTTCGAGCGGCTCGTCGACGTGCCGGCCTTCGTGCTGGCGGATACCGTCTGCCATCACCCCCTCGCCGATCTCGGCTACGCGTTCGACGTGCCGCTGCTCGATGGCGACCATGTCACCGACGATGCTGGCACGGGCTTTGTCCACACCGCGCCGGGCCATGGCGCGGAGGACTTCGACATCTGGATGGCGTCGAAGGCCATGCTGGAGGCGCGCGGCATCTCGTCGAAGATCCCCTACACGGTCGATGGCGACGGCTTTTACACCCGCGAGGCGCCGGGCTTCGAAGGCGGCCGGGTGATCACCGACAAGGGCGAGAAGGGCAACGCGAACGACCTTGTGATCAAGGCACTGACGGCGGCCGGCGGGCTCGTGGGCCGGGGCCGGCTCAAGCACACCTATCCGCACTCGTGGCGCTCTAAGAAGCCGATCATCTTCCGCAATACGCCGCAGTGGTTTATCGCCATGGATAAGCCGATCACCCGTGAGGGCGACACGCTGCGCGCTCGCGCGCTGAAGGCGATCCAAGACACCCAGTGGGTGCCGGCGTCCGGCGAGAACCGCATCAACGGCATGATCGAGAACCGCCCCGACTGGGTGGTGTCGCGCCAGCGCGCCTGGGGCGTGCCGATCACCGTGTTTGTCTCCAAAAAGACCGGCGCGGTCTTGAAGGACGAGCGGGTCAACCAGCGCATCGCCGAAGCTTTCGAGGTGGAGGGCGCGGATGCTTGGTTCGCCGATCCGACCGGCGCGCGGTTCTTGGCGCCCCACTACGATCCGGCCGATTTTGAGAAAGTGTCGGACGTGTTGGACGTGTGGTTCGATTCGGGCTCCACGCACTCCTACGTGCTCGATGACGCCAAGAACTTCCCCGGGCTGGCTGGCATCCATCGCAAGGTTGATGGCGGCACGGATACGGTGATGTATCTGGAAGGCTCCGACCAGCATCGCGGCTGGTTCCACTCGTCGCTTCTGGAAAGCTGCGGCACGCGCGGACGCGCGCCCTATGACGTCGTTCTCACCCATGGCTTCACCATGGACGAGAAGGGCCAGAAGATGTCGAAGTCACTCGGCAACGTGGTGGCGCCGCAAGATGTGATGAAGGAATATGGCGCCGATATCCTGCGGCTGTGGGTCGGCGCGTGCGACTATTGGGACGATCAGCGCATCGGCAAGGAAATCCTCAAGACCACCGCCGAGACCTATCGCAAACTCAGGAACACCCTGCGCTGGATGCTGGGCACGCTTGCCCATCATCAGCCCGGCGACACTGTCGACATCG
>CALSBD010000321.1:0-4647 GCA_943373055.1 Rhizobium sp. Q54 | reverse complement strand
CCGGGTTCTCCTTCATCGGCATCATGCTGGGCGTCGCCACCTTGATCGTGGTGATGGCGGTCATGAACGGCTTTCGCCAGGAGCTCCTCTCTAAGATCCTCGGCATCAATGGCCACGTGCTCATTCAGCCGCTCGATACGCCGCTGACTGATTTTGACGCGGTGAAGGGCAAGCTCGAGGGCCTCAAGGGCGTCACGGCGGTCATTCCCTTCGTCGAGGGCCAAGCGCTGGCCGCGGGTCCGTCAGGTGGTTTTGGCGCGCTGGTGCGCGGCGTGCGCCAGGCCGAGCTTGATAAGCTGACGCTGGTGTCGAAGAACATTCGCGGCGGCACGTTCGAAGGGTTCGACGAGGGAAAAGGTGTAGCGATTGGCACCCGGCTCGCGCAGGGCTTGGGGCTGGCGGTGGGCGATCCCATCACCATTGTCACGCCGCGCGGCGCGCAAACGCCCTTTGGTACCGCCCCGCGCACCAAGTCCTATCCGGTGGCCGCGATCTTTGAGATCGGCATGTCGGAATACGATTCCACCTTTGTGTTCATGCCGTTCGCCGAAGCGCAGGCCTATTTCAATCTGGGTGAGCGCGCGTCAGCGATCGATGTGTTCATCGACGATCCCGACCGGGTCGGCGAGTTGAAGCGCACGATTGAAGAGTCTGCCGGCCGCTCCGTGCTGGTCACCGACTGGCGCCAGCGTAACGTTACGTTCTTCTCCGCCCTGGAGGTGGAGCGGAACCTGATGTTCATTATCCTCACCATGATTGTGCTGGTCGCCGCGCTCAATATCATCTCCGGCCTCACCATGCTGGTGAAGGACAAGGGCCACGACATCGCGATTTTGCGCACCATGGGCGCCACAAAGAACGCCATCATGCGGGTGTTTTTCATCACCGGCGCGGCCATTGGCACGCTGGGCACGCTCGCCGGTTTCATCCTCGGGCTCGTCATTTGCCTCAATATCGAATCGATCCGCCAGTTCGTCTCCTGGCTCACGCGGTCGGACTTGTTTTCGCCTGAGATCTACTTCCTCACCCGCCTGCCGGCCGAGCTTAATGTGGGCGAGACCACCACGGTCGTGGTGATGGGCCTCGTCTTGTCGTTCCTCGCCACGCTCTATCCGGCGTTCAAGGCGGCCAAGCTCGATCCCGTCGATGCGCTGAGGTACGAATGATGGCCGCGTCTGATCGCCTTGGCCTTGCCCCGGCCGACCAACCGGTTTTGCGCCTCGTCGGCGTGGAGCGCCATTATGAAGAAGCCAAAGGTCGGCTGGAGATCCTGCGTGGCGCGGATCTGACCATTTATCCCGGCGAGATGGTTGCCCTCGTGGCCCCGTCCGGCACTGGCAAGTCGACCCTTCTCCACATCGCGGGTCTTCTGGAAAAGCCCAATGCGGGCGACGTGTTCCTTGATGGCCGCTCGGCCGCGCGGCTCAATGACGACGAGCGCACCAAGGCGCGCCGGCTCGATGTCGGCTTCGTCTATCAGTTCCACCACCTGTTGCCTGAGTTCACCGCGCTGGAAAACGTCATGATGCCGCAGCTCATCCGCGGCCTGTCAAAGCCGGTTGCCGCCGAGCGCGCCCGCCAGCTGTTGGCCTATATGCGGCTCGCCGAGCGCGTTGATCACCGCCCCTCCGAGCTGTCGGGCGGCGAGCAGCAGCGCGTGGCGATAGCCCGCGCGGTCGCCAATGTGCCCAAGCTCCTATTGGCCGACGAGCCGACGGGCAATCTTGATCCCAAGACCTCGCATTACGTGTTCGACGCGCTCGCCGGCTTGGTGCGCGCCACCGGCCTGGCCGCCTTGATCGCCACCCACAACATGGACATTGCCGATCGCATGGACCGGCGCATCACCTTGAGCGAAGGCAAGGTGATCGAGGTGTGACGGTGCGCCGTCACCCGCCTCGCGGCGTCACCCGCGCTTGATCGAGCCGGGGCTGGCATGCCACAAGCCGGTCGATAAGACGAGCGAGGCGTGTGTGTTCACCCGGCGATCCCTGATTTTGGCGTTCCTCGCCCTGTTTGGCCTTGGTGTTGACGAGGCGTTGGCGGCCCGGCGGCGGCGGCGCACCCGCCCGGCCCCACGCCGCACCCGTCCGGCCGCCGCGCGCCGCGCCGCGCCCGTGGTGCCCGCCGGTCCGGTCAAGCCCGTACCGCCCAAGCCGATGCTTGGCCGGCCGCTGCCGATCCCGGCCTTCGTCACCGCCGGTCCCGGCGCGCCCTATACGCTGTCCGCCCGCCCCACGCTCCACGCGCCGCAGGGCGGTCTGCCGATCCCGGCCTTTGGCTTCGGCGGCGCCTATGGCGGACCGGTCATCGCCGTCCGTCGAGATCGTCCAGCGGTCATTCGTGTGGAAAACGCGCTGACCGCGCCGCTCACCTGGTCGGTCCCCACGCTGCCCGGTATCGCCCCGTTGACCATCGGACCGGGCGGTCTGGACGAGCTCACGCTCAATCTCGACCAGCCTGCGTCGCTGCACCCTTACATTGCCACCGCGCCCGGTGCTCAAGGCGGAAGCCTCGCGCAGGCCGGGCTTTCAGGTGTCGTGGTGGTGCTCGATGCCGACACGGCCACCTTGCCCTTGCCCTTGCCAAGCCGGTGGGGCGTCGATGACCTCTTGGTGGTGCTCAACGACGCCACGTTTGACGCATCGGGTCAGCCCGTGGAGGCGGATGGCCTGGGTGCGCGGGTGCTCGCCAATGGGGTGACCGATGCGGTCGCCACCGTCGCCAAGAGCCTTGTGAGGCTGCGGCTGATCAATGCGGCGAACGAGCGGGTCTTCCGCCTCTATTTTGAGGATGAGACGCCGTTTCATCTCATTGCCACCGATGGCGGTTTTCTCACCGCGCCGGTCGCTTTGGATATCGTGCGCCTCGCGCCTGGCGAGCGTGCGGAGATCTTGGTCGACCTTTCCGAGGGATTCCCGGCGCGGCTGATGACCACGCCGGACAATCGCGAGCGGCGACTACCGGGTGTGCTGGTTGATGAGGCGGATCAAAACCAATCGCTCGTGCAAGTGCTCGGCCTTGATCCGCAATGGGACGTCGGCGGTCTTGCCGTGCGCCCAGTCGCGCTGGCCGCCGCTCGCCCGGTGACGCCGGCCGCCGACGCGCCGCGCCGTCAATTGAGCTTGGGTCCGCGCGCCACGGCGGCGGTCACGAGCGGCGCGACCGATGCCGCGGCCGCCGTCGAACGCTGGCCTGTCACGGCGGGCCGTGCCGAGATCTGGCGGCTTGAGGGGTTGGAGCGCGCCGAGACGATCCGCGTCGAGGGCGCGCGCATCGCGGTGCTCTCCGAGGCCGGCGGTCCGCCGCAGCCGTGGAACAGCGGGCTCAAGGACACCGTGTTCGTGGATCGGGTGATGGAGATTGCCATCGTGTTTGACCGACCCACGCCGGCCGATCGCCCCGCCCGGGTGCTGCGCTTAACCGGTCGTGGGGTCACCGGCGCTCAGCTCGTCCGTCTCGTCGACGTGCGCCCGTAAGTCCGGCTCACACCGCTTGGGCGAACGCCGGCTCGCCGCGCGATTGGCGCTCCACCAAGTGGTCGATCTCACTCGCCGGCACTGGCCGGGAGAATAGATAGCCCTGCAGCGAGTGGCAGCCGCACGCCTGCAAGAAGCGGTGCTGGCCCGGGGTCTCGATACCTTCCACCGTTACGTTCATGCGCAGCGCCTCAGCGATGCCGAAGATGGCGTGGATGATGGCGGCGGCGTCTTCCGACTGCTCGATCGAGGTGACGAACGAGCGGTCAATCTTCAGCTTGTCGAATGGAAACCGGCGCAAGTAGCCAAGCGACGAATAGCCGGTGCCGAAGTCATCAAGGGCGAGCCGCAAACCTTCCTCGCGCAGACGGTTGAGGCACTTTACCGCCGCGTCGGTGTTGGCCATCAGCACGCCTTCGGTGATCTCGATTTCCAGTCGCGAGCGGTCCATGCCGGTTTGGCCGACGGTGCGCAACACCTGCTCGACAAAGTCGTCGCGGCGGAACTGAGCAGGCGACACATTGACCGCCACCGTGAGCTTTGGCCAGCGCCGCGCGTCAAGACAGGCGCGCCGCAACACCCAGGCGCCCAGCTCCACGATCAAGCCGCTCTCTTCGGCGACCTCAATGAAGTAAGCCGGCGCCACCATGCCCATCGTGGGATGCCGCCAGCGCACCAGCGCCTCGACACCGAGCACCGTGCGCCCATCGGCCGACACTTGGGGCTGATAGTAGAGCTCCATTTGGTCGTGCTTGATGGCCGCGGCGAGCTCGCGGCGGATCGACTGCCGCCGGCGCATATCATCATCCATGGTGTCGTCGAAGCGGTGCCACGTGCCGCGCGCGGTTGACTTCGCGTGAAACAGCGCGATGTCGGCCCGACGGATGAGTTCGCTGGCTTCCTGGCCGTCTTGCGGCGCGATCGCAACGCCCATGGAGATCGAGATCGGGATCTGGTGGTTTTCGATTTGCGCCACCCCGCTCATCGCCCGCACGAAGGCTTCGCAGGCCGCCGCGATGTCAGCCTCACGGGCGCGTGGCGCCAGGATGATGGCAAACTCGTCGCCCGAAATGCGCGCCAACAGGTCTTCAGGCCCCAACAATTCGCCAAGCCGACGCGCGGTCTCGCGGATGGCGGCATCGCCGGCGGCATGGCCGTGGGTATCGTT
>CALSBD010000320.1:0-4655 GCA_943373055.1 Rhizobium sp. Q54 | reverse complement strand
GGCGAGGTGCTCGGCTTTGTCGGCGCCTCGGGCACCGGCAAGTCGGTGCTCACCCGCGCCATCCTCGGCCTGGTGCCGCGCCGGGCGGGAACAGTGGAAGTGCTCGGCCGTGCCTTTGACCCCGCCGACCGGGCAACCCGCACCGGGCTTGGCCAGCGGCTGGGCGTTTTGTTTCAGCATGGCGCGTTGTTTTCGTCGCTCACCGTGGCGCAAAACATCATGGTGCCCATGCGGGAGCACCTGAAGCTGTCTGAGAAGCTGATGCGCGAGCTCGCGCTTTTAAAGATCAACCTCGTCGGTCTCGCCCCCGACGCGGCCGACAAATACCCATCCGAGCTGTCGGGCGGTATGGTGAAGCGCGCCGCGCTGGCGCGCGCTCTCGCCTTGGACCCCGATATCGTGTTTCTGGATGAGCCGACCTCGGGCCTTGATCCGATCGGCGCGCAAGACTTCGACGCGCTCATCGCGGGCCTGCGCGACACGCTCGGCCTCACGGTGTTCATGGTCACCCACGATCTCGATAGCCTGTTCGCCATCTGCGACCGCATCGCGGTGCTCGGCAACAAGAAGGTCATGGTCGAAGGGTCGATCGAGACGATGCTCGCCTTCGATCACCCCTGGGTGAAGGCCTACTTCACGGGGCCGCGGGCGATGCGCGGCCGGCTGCCGGGGCGTGCCGAATAAGCGTCGTTTCCGACCCCTCCTCCGGATGGCGCGGCACCAGGAATGCAAGCGACAGCGAGATGGTGGCGATGCCCGCGCCAATGAGGAACACCACCGTCGGGCTCCACAGCCACACGGCGCCAAAGCCGATCGGGATAAACACCGCCGCAATGTGATTGATGGTGAACGCCACTCCAGCCGTCGGCGCGATGTCGGCGGGATCGGCGATCTTTTGGAAGTAGGTGCGCTGCGCGATGGTGAGCGTGAAGAACACGCCATCGAGCACGAAAAACACCGCCGCAAACCACGCCGCAAACGGCAAGATCCCGCTCGCCGCGGCGGCATACCCCACGAACACGATGATGAGCGAGATATTCTCAAACCGGATGGTCGCCCGCTCGCCCCATTTGCCAATTAACGCGCCCAGCTTCGGCGCCGCCAGCATGTTGATGCCATAGGTGGCCAAAAACAGAAGCGCGATCGACGACACGCCGAAGCCGAACATCTCCACCAGCATGAACGCGCCAAACGCCATGAAGATCTGCCGGCGCGCGCCCGACATCAAGGTGAGCGCATAGTAGAGCCAATAGCGCCGCCGCAGCACGAGCCCCTTGCGTTGCACGACGGGTCCTTCAAAGCGGGGAAACAACACCGCGCTCGCCACGGTCGCGGCGAATGCCAATAGCCCCGCCACCAGGAACCACGCCTGATAATTGGGCCATAGCGTCCACAGCGCCGCGATGAACCCGAAGGCCGCAAGCTGCGCGCCCGCCGACACCGATGCGATCCGCCCCAGCGCGCGCGGCGCCTCGGCCTTGGAGAGCAGCTGCAGGGCGAGCGACTGGTTCATGGTCTCGTAGTAGTGAAACCCCACCGACATCACGAATGTCGTCAGCCACAGCCCCTCACGACTGGGCATGAACCCGGTAAGCGCGATGCCGATGCCAAGGGCGGCGAGCGACACCAATGCAAGTGTCTGCTCGCGCATCAAAAAGAGCCACACGAGCGCGGTAACCGCCAACAGCCCCGGAACTTCGCGAATCGACTGCAACACGCCCATGTCGAAGCCGGAGAAGCTGATCGATTCCTTGGCGAAGTTATTCACAAGCGCCGACCACGCCGCGAAGCCAAACCAGTTGATGGCCGCAAGCGAGGCAAGGAAAAAGAGCGGCGACCGGCGCCAGGCAGACACAGACAGCATGATGCAAGGCGTACGCCGCGGCGACGGCTCCGACAAGCGCCTGATTCGCGCCGCCGCCATGCCGATTCGCGCGGGCGCGGTCGCCGTACCCTTGCGACATCGGTGGCAGGAGGTTTGCTGCCTGGGGGCGAGTTGTGGCTATCATAGCCCCTCCCCCGCTTCGTGAAGGGTCGCCATGTCTGATCTGATTGCCCGCGCCTATGCTGCCATTGACCGCGAAAATGCCGACGACCCCAAGACCGTGGAGGTCGATGGTGCTCACCGCCCCGCGGCCCTCGTCTATGGCGAGCGCATGACGATGATGCTTGACACGGTGCAGCCTCACGCCTCCGACGCGCTCAAAATCGCTTGTCGGGCCCAGCACTTACGCCGGTTTGACCTGCCGCGCGACAGCTATCCCATGGACAAGGCCGGCTACCATGCCTGGCGCAACGCGCAAAAAGCCGCCCATGCTGCGAAGGCCGGCGAGATCCTCGCCAGCCTTGGCGCCGAGCCAGCCTTGATTGATCGCGTCGGCGCGTTGATCCGCAAGGAGCGCCTAAAGCGCGATCCGGAGGCGCAGACCTTGGAGGATGTCGCGTGTCTCGTCTTCCTGGCATTCGAATTCGAGGCGTTCGCCCGCTCCCACGACGATGCGAAGCTCGTCGACATCGTGGCCAAGACCTGGCCCAAAATGTCCGCCGATGGCCATCAGCGGGCGCTCAACATGGCACCCAGCCTTGCGCCGCGCCTGCGGGCGATCGTGGCGCAAGCCCTGGCGGGTTAGACCCTGTGGCGAAATCGCAACAAGACGAGTTGAACGTTCCAAACGGCCATTTCATGGGCAATCGTGCAGGTCCTGCCTAACTTTGCCTCATTGACAGGCAGCCCAAAAACCATGCACGCTTCACGTCATCTCGCGGGGTTCCTTCCTCCCGTATCCCCCGCGCCACTTGGATTTTGATCCAACGGCGGACTGGCCGGCGCAAGGCGCCCGTGCCGTCCGCCGTTTTTTCTGCCTCACGTCCGGCGCGCGAAACATGTCGCAAACCCCTTGGATTTCCGCGTGAAACACCCATGTGTGGTCCGCCTGCAACTGTCCCACTTGTGTGGCATTCCCGACTCACCGTATGTGGAAAGTCGGCAGTTATCCCCTGCCGTGTGCGGGCGTTGGGTTGATGGTGAGTCTAGCGATAGTGTAGGTTAATCCCTGTTAACTACTGTATCTCGTACGTCACCGAGACTTCCGTGTTGAGTCGGCGTCTATCAGCGCGCGGTCCCAAGGGCTGCGCGGACGCTGTCGGCTTGCCGGGTTTGAAGAGAGGACCTGACCGCCGTGACCGATCTGTCCTGGACCGACGACCGCGTCGAACTCCTGAAGAAGCTTTGGATGGACGGCTTGTCCGCCAGCCAGATTGCCAATGAATTGGGTGGCGTGACGCGCAATGCCGTTATCGGCAAGGTGCACCGCTTGGGGCTGTCCGGTCGCGCCAAGGCGCCGGCCGCCAATCCTCGCCCGCAAGCCGCCAAGAAGCCCGCCGCGCCGCAGCGCCCGGCCGCCGCTCCGGCCCCAACGGCAAGCCGCGCGCCGCAGAGTGTCGGCAATACCGCGCTCAAGGCCGAGCCGGCCGCCGCGCCGCAACAGCGCCCGCAGCCCAAGCCGGTGATGCTCGATTTGTCCGAGCCGCCGCTGGTCGAGAATTGCTCGGTGCTGCAGTTGACCGAGCGCACCTGCCGCTGGCCGGTGGGGGATCCGACCACCGAGCAGTTCCACTTCTGCGCCCGCTCGGCCGGCACGGGCATGCCCTATTGCGCCTATCACGCGCGGGTCGCCTACCAGCCGGTCGCCGATCGGCGGCGGGATCGCCGCGTGGCGGGTTGACAGATCGCTGCCTGCATCGTTGATGGCGCGCGCCCGGCTTCCGGTCGCGCGCCTTTTCATTTGGCCCTGCCGCCGCGGCCACCCCGGCGCGGCTCCTTCGCGAGGACACCCCCATGACCATCACCCGCATTGATCCCGGCCCGCGCATGAGCCAGGCCGTCGTGCACGGCAACACCGTATATCTGGCCGGTCAGGTCTCCATGAACGCCAAGGGCGGCCCCATCGAGGCACAGACCGCCGATATTCTCCACGAGATCGACAGCCTTTTGGCAAAGGCTGGGACCTCCAAGTCGAAAATCCTCGCCACGACCATTTACCTGAGCGATATCAAGACGTTCAGCGAGATGAACAAGGCTTGGGAAGCGTGGGTCGATCCCAACAACACCCCCGCCCGCGCCACCGTGGAAGCCAAGCTCGCCGACGCGGCCTGGGGCGTCGAGATCGTGGTCATCGCCGCGCTGTGATCGACCATCCGCGCGGTTGCCCCCGCCCGCGAAGCCGGGCATGGTGCCGCGCGGATCCCTTCGGATCTGTTGGAGTTCGCCCGTCATGCATCTGACCGGAGACGTCGTCATCGCCGCCCCGCGCGCCGTCGTGTGGGATGCCCTCAACGACCCGGCGATCCTCAAGGCCTCGATCCCCGGCTGCGAGGAGCTCGTGAAGGTCTCCGACACCGAGCTGACCGCCAAGGTGAAGCAGAAGATCGGGCCAGTGTCGGCCGCGTTTTCCGGCAAGGTCACCTTGTCGGAGCTTGACCCGCCCAACAGCTATCGCATCTCGGGCGAAGGCACCGGCGGCGTCGCCGGCTTTGCCAAGGGGGGCGCCAGCGTGCGCCTGGAAGACGCCGAGGGTGGCGCAACGCGGCTTGTCTACACCGCGGATGCCCAAGTGGGCGGCAAACTCGCCCAGCTCGGCGGGCGGCTGATCGAC
>CALSBD010000319.1:0-4668 GCA_943373055.1 Rhizobium sp. Q54 | reverse complement strand
CCCGTTCCAATCCAAGGCATTCACCACCGGCGTTGGTGTGCGCGCAAGCGTTGATCCTCCGACCGGTTTTCCGCGCCTCCGGCTTCGCCGGGCTGGGCGCGAACGCGCATCTCCTGTCGCAAGGCAGGGTCCGTGCGCGCGTCGACGTGTCGTCTAGCGGCCGCCTCCACCGTGGCCGCGGGATCGCGTCGGTCGCGCGGGTGAGTGAACCGATCTGATGGGCCGGAAGGCCCCCGGGAGACGACCATGACCGACCGTATCCGCCACTTCCTGCGCACGCGCCGCCCCGAGGGCCCCTGCCTGGTCGTCGACCTGGACGTTGTGCGCAACAACTACTCCGCCTTCGCCCACGCGCTGCCCGACAGCCGCGTCTACTATGCCGTGAAGGCCAACCCGGCGCCGGAGATCCTGATGCTCCTGGCCGAAATGGGCTCGTCGTTTGACTGCGCCTCGGTCGCCGAGATCGAGATGGCGCTCGCCGCCGGCGCCACGCCCGACCGCGTGTCCTATGGCAACACCATCAAGAAGGAGCGCGATGTCGCCCGTGCCTTCGAGATGGGCGTGCGCCTGTTCGCGGTCGATTGCGACGCCGAGGTGGAGAAGATCGCCCGCTCGGCGCCCGGCTCGAAGGTGTTCTGCCGCATCCTGTCGGATGGCGCGGGCGCCGAATGGCCACTGTCGCGCAAGTTCGGCTGCGATCCCGACATGGCCCCGGCCGTGCTTGAGCACGCCCATCGCTTGGGCCTGATCGCCTATGGCGTGTCGTTCCATGTCGGCTCGCAGCAGGGCAACACGCAGGCCTGGGACGGTGCGTTGGCGTCCGCCTCGTGGATCTTCCGCGAAATGGCTGAGCGCGGCATCCAGCTCAAGATGGTCAATCTGGGCGGTGGCTTCCCGGCGAAGTATTTGAAGGACATCCCGACCGTCGAGCAGTATGGCCGCTCGATCTGGGACGCCATCCTCAAGCACTTCGGCAATGAGGTCCCCGAGACCATCATCGAGCCGGGCCGCGGCATGGTCGGCAACGCCGGTATCATCAAGTCGGAAGTGGTGCTGGTCTCCAAGAAGCACCCCGACGATCAGGTGCGCTGGGTCTATCTCGACATCGGCAAGTTCGGCGGTCTCGCCGAGACGATGGACGAGGCGATCCGCTACCCGTTCGTCACCGAGCGCGATGGCGATGACCGCACCCCGTGCGTGCTGGCCGGCCCGACCTGCGATTCGGCGGATGTGCTGTATGAAAAGACCCCGGTGATGCTGCCGGTGTCGTTGTCGATCGGGGACGACGTGCTCATTGCCGGCACGGGCGCCTACACGACGACCTACTCGGCCGTTGCCTTCAATGGCTTCCCGCCCCTGAAGAGCTACGTGATCTGAGAGCTGCGTGATCTAACGTCAGACGTTTGACGCGAGGCCCCGCCTCGCCCCCCGCGCCGGGGTCTCCGGCGCGGTCTCCCCCTGCGTCTCGTCCGGTATCCAGTCCGGTGGTTCTTCCCTTCTCAACGGAAAGGGTGGGTCTGCCATGGCCGACATTCGTCTTGAAACTGCCGCCGACATCGGCGCTCGCGAAGCTCTCCTCGATCGCGCCATGGGCGTGAACCGGCGCGCCAAGACCTCCGAGCGCCTGCGCGAGGGCCGCTTGCCCGCCGACGGCTTGTCGTTCGTCGCCGAGGACTCGGTTGGCCTCGTGGGCACGCTGCGCCTGTGGCACGTCACCGCCGGCCCCGGCCGCGCCGCGCTCCTGCTCGGGCCCCTTGCGGTGGATCCGCGCGCGCAGGGCCTGGGGCTTGGCGGTGCCTTGATGGGCGTGGCGCTGGAAGCCGCCGCCGCGCGCGGCCACGCCGCCGTCATCCTGGTCGGCGACCCGGGCTATTATGGCCGGTTCGGTTTTAGCGCCGATCTGACCGACCGGTTGTGGCTGCCGGGGCCCTATGAGCGCCACCGCTTCCAGGGGCTCGCCCTTGAGACCGGCGCGCTCGACGGCGCGGCAGGTCTCGTGCAAGCCACCGGCGCGGTTGATCCCACCGCCGATCCGCGCGCGCCGATCTGGCGTCGCGTCGTCGACGAGCTGCGTCGCGCGGCCTAAGGCCCATCCCAAACAACCGACCGGCGCGCCGTGAGACCAGCGCGCCGGTCGATCGCGTTCATCGGGACGAAACGCCGCGCGATTTCCGTCAAACGGTTGTTGCGTTTGCGGCGTGGGATGCCTAACACCACGCAGCGCCCATAGGGACTGTTCCTGATCCAACCGGCATTCGACCGGACCTTTGCGAGGAGACGACACCATGGCCGATTGGCCCGTTTACGGCACGATTTCTGGCCCGATCGTGATGATCGGTTTTGGCTCCATCGGTCGCGGCTCGCTGCCGCTGATCGAGCGGCACTTCCAGTTCGACAAATCGCGCATGGTGGTGATCGATCCGTCCGACGCCGACCGCAAGCTCCTCGACGAGCGCGGCATCCGCTTCATCCAGGAAGCCGTCACCAAGGAGAACTATCGCGAGCTGTTGTCGCCCCTGTTGACCGCCGGCGGCGGCCAGGGCTTCTGCGTCAACCTGTCGGTTGATACCTCCTCGCTCGACATCATGAAGCTCTCGCGCGAACTCGGCGCGCTTTACATCGACACGGTCGTCGAGCCGTGGCTCGGCTTCTATTTCGACACCTCCGCCGGCCCGGCCGCGCGCTCAAACTACATGTTGCGCGAGAGCGTGCTGGCCGAGAAGCGCGCCTCCAAGGGCGGCCCGACCGCCGTGTCGTGCTGCGGTGCCAATCCGGGCATGGTGTCGTGGTTCGTCAAGAAGGCGCTCCTCGACATCGCCGCCGACACCGGCCACCAGGCGAAGGAGCCCAAGACCCGCGATGAGTGGGCCATGCTCGCCCGCGATCTGGGCGTCAAGGGCATCCACATCGCCGAGCGCGACACCCAGCGCACCAAGAACCCCAAGCCGCTGGATACCTTCTGGAACACGTGGTCAGTCGAAGGCTTCATCTCCGAAGGCCTGCAGCCGGCGGAGCTGGGCTGGGGCACGCACGAAAAGTGGATGCCCGACACCGGCCGCACCCACACTTCGGGCTGCGGCGCGGCGATCTATTTGATGCAGCCGGGCGCCAACACCCGCGTGCGCACCTGGTGCCCGACACCGGGCCCGCAATATGGCTTCCTCGTCACGCACAACGAGGCGATCTCGATCGCGGACTATTTCACCATCCGCTCCAAGCTCGGTCGCCCGGTCTATCGCCCGACCTGCCATTATGCCTACCACCCGGCCAATGACGCGGTCCTCTCGTTGCACGAGATGTTCGGCAATGGCGGCGTCAAGCAGTCCACCATCCACGTGCTCGACGAGCATGAGCTCGTGGACGGCAAGGACGAGCTGGGCGTGCTCATCTATGGCCACGCCAAGAACGCCTATTGGTACGGCTCGCAGCTGACCGTCGAGGAGGCGCGCCAGCTCGCCCCCTATCAAAACGCCACCGGCCTCCAAGTCACCTCCGCCGTGCTCGCCGGCATGGTGTGGGCGTTGGAAAACCCCACCGCCGGTATCGTCGAAGCCGACGAGATGGACTGGCGCCGCTGCATGGAAGTCCAGCTGCCGTACTTGGGCACCATGACCGGTGTCTACACCGACTGGACCCCCTTGGCCGGCCGCCCCGGCCTGTTCCCCGAAGACCTCGACGAGAACGACCCCTGGCAGTTCAAGAACGTCTTGGTGAAGTGAGGGGCGGGACCTTCCCTTGCCCTTGCAGGACTGCCCCCTCTCTCCTCGCGGGACCTTCCCTTCTCCCCTTGCGGGAGAAGGGGGAAACCAGATGTGTTTGTGTAGAGAGGATGGGTGGGTGAAGTCTTTTTAAGATCAGACCATCCATTGATAGGTTTCCCCCTCTCCCTGTCCCTCCTCCGCCAAGGGGGAGGGACAGGGAGAGGGGGTTGCAACAAGCTCGACCTCTATGCATCGGATTTATTTCAAAGAATTATATACATGCGGAACTCCATACAGAACCAGTCAGTTCGGCCGTCTGAACCCCAATTCCACCCACGCCCCAAAGCACCGCATTCCCCACCGCCTCATTCCCGCCGTTCTTGACGGCGATGGCCGTGTCCGGCATCGCTGTGCCGCTTCCTGTTCATTGACCGTCTGGATCCATCACCCATGACCGCTTCGCTGTCGCGCCGCGACGTGCTTGTTTCCGCCCTTGCGGGCGCCGCTGCCCTGTCGACCGGGGCCTGGCCGACGGCGGCCGGTGCCGCGCCGTTGAACTTTGGCGCCGCCAAGCCGTTCTCGCATGCCGCCCTGATCAAACGCGCCGAAGAGGCCGCCAAAAAGCCCTATCGCGAGCCCTATCGCCCGGCGCCGCAGATCGTGGAAAAGATCGACTACGACGCCCACGGCAAGATCCGTTTCAAGGTCGACCACGCGCTTTATGCCGATGGCGGCGGCCAATACCCCGTGACGTTCTTCCACCTCGGTCGCTTCTTCGGCAAATCCGTCAAGATGCACACGGTGGAGGGCGATAAGGCCCGTGAAGTGCTCTACTCGGCCGAGTACTTCAACATGCCCGCCGACAGCCCGGCCCGCGGCCTGCCCGCCGACGCAGGCTTTGCCGGCTTCCAATTCCGCGAATCGAAGAGCCGCCCGGACTGGAAGACCATGGACTGGGTCGCCTTCC
>CALSBD010000318.1:0-4675 GCA_943373055.1 Rhizobium sp. Q54 | reverse complement strand
GATCACATCCCGGCGAGCACAAATGAAGCCACCCATCGAGACAAACGTCTTCGACAAGGTGCCCATGATGATGTCGACCTGGTTCGGGTCGACGCCATAATGTTCACAGATGCCGCGGCCCGTGGCGCCGACCGGCCCCACCGAATGGGCCTCATCGATCATCAGCCAGGCATTATACTTGTCGCGCAAGCGCAGGAGGCCGGGCAAATCGGGGATGTCGCCATCCATCGAATAAAGCCCTTCGACCATGATCAGGCACAGGCCGTGCTTCTCACGATTGGCTTCGAGAAGCTCTTCCAGATGCGCCAGGTCGTTGTGGCGGAACAGCTTCGTGGTGGCACGGCTTGCCTTGGCGCCGACCGAGCCACAGCTGTGAATGAGTTCATCGGCGAGGATCAGGTCGGTGGCACCCACGAGATGCGGCACCAAGGACAGGCTGCTGAGATAGCCAGAGACCATTACGATGGCGGCTTCCGTGCCCACGAACGCGGCGAGCTCCTGTTCGAACTGGGCGTGAACCAGCCGCTCGCCGCCGGTTAGCCGCGATCCCTTAGCGCCAATGCCGACGGTTTCCAGCGTCAGGCGGGCAGCTTCCAGTACTTCGGGGTGTTCACCCAAGCCCAGATAGTCATAGTGACCGAAATTGATGAAGCGGCGGCCGGAGGCTTCGACGCGGGCGCGCATGTGATCGATGGGGATCATCCACGGGCTATCATCGCCGAACAGGCTGACGCCTTCGACAAGGCCGGATGCGGCCAACTTCAGACGCTTTTTGGCGAAAACGGGCAGCGACACGCGCATCGACATAGGTGATCACAGTCCAATCAAGCTTGATGTGGTCCACGGCCAAATCGCTTGCGACGGGTCGTCGTACCAAGCCGTTCCATCCGTCTGCGGCACGCCACTCAGTGTCCCACCGTGAAATGCCCCAACCGTCACTGATATACGTCGGCAACCGGTTGGGAAACAGCAATTCTGCCGATGACCAATAATCACGCAGTCGACCGGTTCCAAAAACGACAATTCGCTCGAGCGGCGTGTGACTTATGGCAGGCGTCTTTGACTGACCTGTGGGGTATCGGCTCGCTCAATCAAAAAGAATTGGAGCGAAGATATTGGGTGTTTGGGGTTGTGGTCTTGGCCAAACTTCAAGATTCGCGACCGTTCGCGCCCGAATGAGGGGCGGCCGTGCCTTGTTTCAAAAGTGTGGGAATTCCGTAACGGACGCAAAATTCATCAGGGGCTGTCCAAAACTCACGCTTCCCAACCCAACACCTCAATGTTAGACGTGACCAAGAAATAGGCTGATAAAGAAATTAGCTAGGGTAGGTTGTGGGCTTCTATTCGTTCAGAAGTAGTAAAAACTACTAAATGCGTGACGGTGCACGAACAGGAAGTCAAGTAAACGCAGGGGGCGGACCTCTCATCGCGGTGCAACGGATAGGGCGAATCAGGCGATCATGACGGTAGCAACACTCTATGATGCTTCGTATCTGATGTCGCGTCTGGGCTGCCGTGAGCCGGACGGCTTTACGAATGTTGACTTTGCTTATGGTCGCTACTTCTCACAAGCCTCCCAAAGTTCGTTTGTTCACTATGGCAAGGATAAGCCCAACGTATTGGGTCGCGGGCGGGCACAGCAGATCATCAATTTGCTTGCCAATGCGCGATGGAGCCAGGGTACGAAATCAGAAAGCGCCATTTTCAACGAGTTGCGCCGCGCGATCCTCGATCAAAACCCAGCCCAAGGGGTCGGCCGCATCCGTGGCGATAGCCGCTCGCAGCTGGTGGACGAGTTGGATCGCCATCACATCAGGCTGCGCAGTATGCGCTTGCGCCTGCCGTCGTCGCGCTATCGCCCGATCCCGGAAGGGGCGGTGTATCTGAATGTCGCCCAGTATAAAATCGAAACCCGGGAAACCTTCTCGTGGCTGGATCGCCGTTTGGATGTCCGCCCGGTCTTCTTCCTGCATGACCTGTTGCCGCTCGACTATCCGGAGTTCTTTCCTGCCGGCGAATATGATCGGTTTGACCAGCGCGTGGAGACCGCCTCGCGCTATGGCCGCGGCCTGATCTTCGCCAGTCAATCGGTGCGCGACCGGGTTGAGGATGAGTTCGCGCGCCGCAAGCGGCCCTTCGTGCCGCATGTCGTGGCGCCGCTGCCCTCGCCGCTGTCGAGCTTGGAAGCCTTCGGCGGCGTTGATCCGAGCGCGTGGGCCGACAGCGTGCTGGCGACCACGCCATACTTCGTGATGGTCAGCACCATTGAGCCGCGCAAGAACCACCTCTTGATGGTGTCGGTTTGGCGGCAGCTCGCCGAAAAGGTCGAGCGCGCCGGCGGTGTGATGCCCAAGCTGGTGATCGTCGGCCGGCGCGGTCACGGTAGCCAGCAAGTGTTCGACGTGTTGGACCGCAGCCATATGGTTCGCCGGCACGTGATCGAGGTGGCCGGGCTGTCGTCCGCCAACCTCTCGCGGCTCATTGCGAACGCCAACGCGTTGTTGATGCCCTCGTTCGCCGAGGGCTATGGCCTGCCGATGGTCGAGGCTCTGACGCTGGGCACGCCGGTGGTTGCCACGGATGACCGTGTTTTCCGTGAGGTCACCCAAGGCAAGGCGTGCTATCTGAGCGCGGTTGATGGCGCGGGCTGGCTTGACGCGGTGCAAAACCTGGCCGATCCCTCAACGCCGTCGGCGCGCGAAGCGAGGGCACGGGCCCGCACGTTCGTGAGCCCGAATTGGGCGGGCTACTTCGACGATATCCTCCACTTCCTAAAATCGGTTTGAAGCGAACGACATGCTGGAAAACGCAACGCTCTCTCTCTTCTTTGGCATCGCGACCCTGGCGGTCGCGATGTATGCGGCGTTGGAATTCCGCATGCTCCTAGGCTATTGGCGCGGCCCGCGGTTCGCCGAAGGCGACGGGACGCCGCCGCCGAGTGCTCAGGCGGATGCCGCAGCGCCAACCGTCACGGTGATGCTGCCCATCTACAATGAGGGCGCGGCCGTGTTGTCGCTCATCCGCGCGGTGGCGGCGTTCGACTATCCGCGCGAGCGCATGGACATTCAGGTGCTCGACGATTCGACCGATCACACGCCGGCCCTGGTCGCCGACGAGGTGGCGCGGCTCAAGGCCCAAGGGGTTCGCATCTCCCATGTACGGCGCGACAATCGCGACGGCTGGAAGGCAGGCGCGCTCGACAACGCGCTGCAGTTCACCTCGGCGGAATTTGTCGCCATTTTCGACGCCGACTTCGTGCCGCCGTCGGGCTATTTGCGCCGCGCGCTGATCGACAGCCGTGCATTCGACGACGAGAAGGTGGCGTTCTTGCAAGGGCGCTGGACCTATACGAACGAGAACCAGAACCTGTTGACCCGCACCCAGGCGATCCTGTTGGACCGTCACTTCGTGGTGCAAAAGCCTTATTTAATGGCGAACCAGGGCACGACGGTGTTCAACGGGTCGGGCGGCGTGTTGCGGCGGGCGGCGATTGACGCGGTCGGCGGCTGGTCGTCGGACACGCTGTGCGAGGACCTCGATCTGAGCTATCGCTGCGCCTTGGCGGGCTGGACGGGCATCTACGACAAGACGCTCGATAGCCCGAGCGAAATCCCCGCCGACATGCTGTCGTTCAAGCTGCAACAGCGCCGTTGGGCCAAGGGCAGCGCGCAGTGCATGCGCAAGCTGGCCATGGATATCTTCCAATCGAAGACGCTGCGCCATCGCAGCGAGGACCTCTATGTGGTGATGGGCTACATCATCCATCCGGTGGTGCTTCTCTATGCTCTTCTGTGGCCGCTTGCGGTGCTGACCTCGATCCCGCAGCCATTGCTGTTGGCTGGGCAGTTCGTATTGTTCTTCGCCAACGCGGTCGCGCTGTCGGGCTTCCTGACGACGGCGGTCGAATCAAACCGTAAGATTGACCTGTCGTCCTTGCGCGACGTGGTGTTCGCGCTGCTCTTAGGCATGTCGCTGATGGTCAACAACACCATCGCCTTCATCGTCGGCTGCTTCGAGCGGTTCAGCGTGTTCGAGCGCACGCCGAAGCAGAACAGCCAGACCGGGGTGCGGCGCCCGATTTTGTCCCCGGTGCATTGGGGGATCATCCTAGAGGTGGCGTTCTCGGCCTATATGTTGGCGGTGGCGGCGATCCTGTTTCAGGCGGGCTTCGCCATGCAGGCGGTGCCGTGCTTGGCGTTTGGCCTGGGCATGGCGTTCTTCATCGTCTACCAGCTCCTGCCGTTGTTGCGGCTCCCGCGCCCGGTGACCGCTTGACCGCTGGGCCCAGGCTGCGTGGCTCCAGGCGACGCGCGATCCTCTTACGACTGGTCAGTCCTGGAACAACCAATGTTTCCGGGCCGGCGTGACCAGGGGTGTTTGAACCATGTCGATCTCACCGCCCGAGTCCGTCGCGGACCTGATCCTAGATGAGGGATATCCTGTGAAACTCAGGAACTTGCTACCGACGGTGGAAAAGCTCGCCGCGGAACTCGAGGTGTTGAAGAATCGCCAGTGCATTTACCTCGGCAATTTCGAGGTTTTGACC
This sequence comes from Rhizobium sp. Q54, assembly GCA_943373055.1. GTDB lineage: Bacteria > Pseudomonadota > Alphaproteobacteria > Rhizobiales > Ancalomicrobiaceae > CALSBD01. The sequence continues at coordinate 129 of CALSBD010000318.1, read as the reverse complement.
GCGCTCTACACCGGCCACAAGATCTATGTCGACAGCCGCGACGTCGGCATTGCGTCTCACATCATGTGGGAAGGGCGCTGGGAGCCGTGGATCGAGGCGACCTTGGTGCCGTTTGTTAAGCCGGGCATG
>CALSBD010000317.1:0-4685 GCA_943373055.1 Rhizobium sp. Q54 | reverse complement strand
TGTGCATGATGTTCTTAAACTGACTATGACCGGCCATGACACCCTCATTCCATCCCCACGGGCGCGCGAAAACAAAGCGCGGCACCCGGGCGCAATACAAAGCGAGGCAAGGTGTATAGGCGCGCCGCGCGGCAAAATCCAGCCACGCGGCGAGGCGACAGGCCACGACGGTTGAGTATCACGCGATCAATCGAGAGGCTTCGCGAACCTGCCGCGCGCGGCCTTCAATCGAGCGCGTGGCGTCGGTGATCGAGCCAATGCCGAAGTTCACATCCTGCACATTTTTCGCCGTGGTGTGCATGGCCTGCGAAAGTTCCTTAGTGACCGCGTTTTGCTCTTCGACAGCGCTGGCGATCGTCGAGGACACTTCGTTGATTTGGCTGATCGTGCTCGCGATATCGTCAATCGCGCCGACTGCTTGTTTGGTGGAGGTTTGGATGTCGGCAATCTGACGACTGATGTCCTCCGTCGCCTTTGCGGTCTGATTGGCGAGCAATTTCACCTCGCCGGCGACCACTGCGAAACCCTTGCCCGCATCACCGGCGCGCGCCGCTTCAATTGTTGCGTTGAGAGCCAAAAGATTGGTCTGTTCGGCAATCGTGGTGATGAGGCTCATGACCTCTGATATGCGCTGGGCGGACTTCGAGAGGCTGCCTACGATCACATTCGTCTGCCGCGCCTTGCCGACGGCATCGGATGAGATTTGGTGAGCATGGGAAACCTGCCGGCTGATTTCACCCACCGATGCGGCCAATTCCTCAGAGCCGGCCGCCATCTGCTGGATGCTGCTTGCCATACCGTTCGACGCCTCAGCAATCCGGCCGATTTCATCAGTCGCACCAGCAAGAGACGATGCCACTTGGTCAAGATCGCCATCAATCGCCTTTTGGGCCTTTGCCCGGGCGACCTGTGCCTCGACCTCTTTGGTCACGTCGGAGGCAAACTTCACCACCTTAAATGGCTTGCCATCTGCATTGAGGATCGGCGTGTAGGTCGCCTGGATATAGATGTCGTTGCCACGCTTGCCGACACGACGGAACTGACCTTGCTTTGCAATTCCGGACTTGAGGTCAGCCCAAAATTGACCATAGCTCGAACCAAGTTCGTTCTGTGGCATGAACATCCGATGGTGCCGACCAACAATCTCGTCTCGCCGATAGCCGGTGCAGCCAAGGAACAACTCGTTTGCATCCAAAATGTTGCCGTCAAGATCGAATGAGATGACGGCTTGCGTTGAACTGATCGCGTCCAGCTGCCCTGCTGCTTCCGAAGCCGCAAGTTTGGCCTTTGTGATATCCGAGGCGATCTTCACGACCTTGGTGACCCGCCCACGCCGATCCAAGACCGGGTTGTAGGAAGCTTGGATCCAGACGACACGGCCGCCCTTACCCAAACGTCGAAATTCGCCAGATTGATACGTGCCTGCCCCGAGCGTCGCCCAGAAAGCACGATACTGTTGTGTTTGGACTTCAGCGGGATCCATGAAGAGACTGTGGTGCTGGCCAACCACTTCTGACAGCTGATACCCAACAGCAGCCAGGAAGTTTGCATTGGCATGCAGGATTTTCCCGCCCGGCTCGAATTCGATGATGGCTTGTGAGCGGTCAAAAGCGTCCAAAACGCTTTGAGATGCAGACCCGATCAGCCCAAACATGTTAGATTCCCCCCGGTGTCGTACTTTAGTTCCATTAAAGCGTTCAAACCCGATCGATCTTGTGATCGACACCAAAGAGCGAGCGCGCCCCTTTGGTTGACTGTCGGTGCAGCGGGATTTTCGCCCAATCACCAACAATTGAGTACAATTCATTCTTTGATTTCTGAAATGAGTGGTTAAAAGGACTTCTAAAGTTTGAAACTAGGTATTCAATCAGACGTCACCACTCTGGCAGGCTCCACCGGTCGCGACTGGAGATAAATAAACATCAATGACTTAAGGAATGGGAGCGTCAAACCACCATCGGTATTTATGAGTAGCGCGATATCGGCCAATCCAGGCCCCCAATCTGAGCCTGGCAATCGGATATGTCCGAGAAACCGCCAACCGGGCATCACCATCCCGCGATAGACGCCTATCGATTTCGCCTGTTCTTGCGGGCCTCGTTCTCATGGGTGGTGGATGCCAAATCGCCTCTCACCGTGCCTGAATGACCCCCTCCAGCCAATTTGCCACCTCAAGGGCGCGGGCATCTTCGCCGAACGGCGCGACGACTTGCACGCCCAGCGGCAAGCCGCGCGGATTGATGAGGCCCGGCACATTAACGCAAGGGCATCCCAGCAAGGTCCAAAGCCGGTTAAAGATCGACGATCCCGTCGACGCCAGCCCCTCCGGCGCGGCTCCGGGCGCCGATGGGGTGAGCACCGCATCGACGCCGTCAAACAGGTCAAACGCCGCCTTACGCGCCCGATGCGCGATGCCGCGTGCCTCGTCATAGCGCGCCGGGTCGAGTGCCCGCCCGGCATCCAGCGTCTCGCGCAAGATCGGGCTGAGCTGATCGCGACCCGTGGCGTGCTCATGGGCGAGCGCCCATGCGGCCTCATAGTCTTGCACCACTTGATGCGCCGCGAACGCCTCAGCGAACACGCTCGCAAGGGTCACGTCGATGACCACGGCGCCGGCCGCCCGGGCCCGCGCGGCGGCGGTCTCAAGCGCCTCGTGCATCTCGCCCGCGGCTTCCGCCCACAGGTGCGTCCGCACAAGGGCAAGCCGCGGCGGCGCGGCGTCGGCCCGCGGCGCCAGAGGCCGGCCCACGATGGCTTGCGCCACAAACGCCACATCGGCCACGCTGGCGGCAAAGAAGCCGAGCGTGTCCAGCGACCACGAGAAGGTCTTCATCCCCACGGTCGGGATGAGCTTGTAGCTCGGCTTGAAGCCCGCCACGCCGCAAAACGCCGCCGGACGGATCACCGAGCCGCCGGTCTGCGTGCCAACCGCCGCCGGGATCATGCCCGCCGCCACCGCCGCCGCCGAGCCGGACGATGAACCGCCCGGCGTGTGCGCCAAATGATGCGGATTGCGCGTGGGGCCAGGCGAGAAGAACGCGAACTCGGTCGTCACCGTCTTACCCGCGACAACCGCGCCAGCTTGCCGGGCCCGCGCCACCACGGGGGCATCCGCGGGCGGTCGATGCCCCTGATAAATCACCGACCCCATTTGCGTGGGCCAATCGGCGGTATCGATGATGTCCTTAATGCCGATCGTCAGGCCCGCGAGCGCCCCGTGCGGACTGCGCGCCGCGGCGCGCACCTGATCGGCGTCATGGGCGGTGAAGGCCATCACCTGCGGCTCAAGGGCGGCGATCCGGTCGAGCTGCTCCTCGATCGCAGCCTCAACGGTGAGATCGCCGGCACCAACACGGCGGGCGATGGACAAAGCGGACAGCGGGCTCAGGCGGGCGGACGTCATGGGATTGATCCTTCAGGCAACCGGCACCGACGGGCGCGACCGCAACAGGGTATTCAAGGTCTCAATTGTCGAGCGATCCGCGATGCCATCGACCAGCGCGGGCCGAAAGTGACGCTGAAACGCCGTCACCACCGCCTTGGTCGCCTCGTCAAATGTGCCCGTGACCTCAAGATCATAGCCATAAAGCCCGAACATCGCTTGCAGCGCTTCAATCGGCGCGCCCGCGTCGCCCAGCTGGAAGAACCGCCCTCCACCAATGGGCGCCGGCGGCACATAGTGGCCAAGGCCCGTTGCATGGAGCCGATCCCAGGGAAAGCCTTCGCCCGGATCGGTCTTGCGGCGGGGGGCAATGTCCGAATGCGCCAGGATGCGCTCAGGTGCGATGGCGTAACGCGTCGCGATATCGGCCACCAGCGCGATGACGGCCTCGATCTGTGGGTCAGGGAACGGCAACAGGCCCGGATGGCCGGCGATTTGCCGATCGGGATCGTCGGGATAAATCCCCTCCCAAGGGTGGCCCGCATGGGCGATCTCAATGCCGATCGAGCAGGAATTGAGATCGCGCACGCCCGCCCAGCACGACTGGCCGGCATGCCAGGCGCGCCGGTGTTCGGCCACCATCTGAACGATCGTGCCATCCTCATCGACCACATAATGGGCCGAGACCTGCGCCTCCGGCATCGACAGCCACGTGATGGCCCGCTCGGCCATGGTCATCCCGCGCCCCGCCGGCATGCCGGTGTAGTGCAGCACGATCATATCAACCGCCACGCCGTCGCGCCGTTCGCCATGATTGGGCGAAGCGACCACCCGCCGCACAAGCGCGCTGTCGGGCGTTTCAAGCATCGGCACGGGCGTCTCGCTGGAGGATTGGGGGGCACTCATCATCAAGGCCTTAGCTCAAGCCGCGCTCGGCGCGAATGGCCTCATAGGCCACATTGAACGCCGCGACCCGGTCGGCGGCCAGCTTCAAAGCCTCCAGCGGCAGTCCGCGCGCCATGAGCTTATCGGGATGATTGGCGATGACGAGATCGCGCCAGCGGCGCTTCACCTCGGCGTCCTCGCATGACCGATCAAGCCCGAGCACGGCATAGGGGTCGGGCCCGCGCCGGCGCACATGGCGCGCCGCCACCCGCTCAAACGCAGCGTCATCAAGCCCGAAGATGGTGGCCACCTCGTTCAAGAACGCCATTTCGGCTTCATGGACATAACCATCAGCGCCGGCGATCGCGAACAGCCCATCAAGGATGTCGGCGAGATACAAAGTATCATCTTCGGCGAT
>CALSBD010000316.1:0-4694 GCA_943373055.1 Rhizobium sp. Q54 | reverse complement strand
GCTGTCGGGCCAGGAGATCTCGGTCGGCACGGCGCGGGCGCACGCGCTGCGCGTCAATTTCGTTGGCGAACTGGGCTGGGAGCTGCATCACGACATCGAGATGCAAACCACGATCTTCGATGCCTTGATGGCGGCGGGCGCGGAGTACGGCATCAAGCCGTTCGGCATCCGAGCCATGCTGTCGATGTCGGTGGAGAAGTCCTATCGGCTGATCGGCCGCGAGCTGTCGATTGAGTATTCGGCCTATGAGTCGGGCCTTGACCGCTTCGTGCAGCCCAACAAAGGTCAATTTCTGGGCCGGGACGCGCTGGTGGAGCGGCGCGCCCAGGGCGAGGCGTGGCGCTTCGCGACGCTGGCGATCGAGGGTGTGACCGACGCCGATTGCCGCGGCTCCGAGCCGGTGCATCTCAATGGCGAATTGGTTGGTCGCTGCACCAACGGCACCTATGGCTGGCGGCTCAAGCAGTCCATTGCGCTGGCGATGCTGCGTCCAGACCTTGCGGTCGCAGGCACCAAGCTGACGGTGGTCATTTTGGGCACCGCCCACGAGGCGACGGTCATCGGCGAGAGCCCGTTTGACCCCGAGAACGCTCGACTGCGCGCCTGAGCCCGACCCTCGACGCCCCAACGCCCCCTGCCCGCCGGCACCGCGCGGTCGCGGCTTGACAGGGGCGCGCTTGGGGCGTCGATTTAGTCACAAATCAAAGCGGGAGGACGACCATGGCCGTGCAATTGGTGTTGAGCCTGATCACGCAGGATCAGCCGGGCGTCGTGCAGCGGGTGGCCGAGGTGATCGCCGCCCATGACGGCAACTGGATCGACAGCCAGATGGCGCGGCTGGGCGGCGCGTTTGCCGGTATCGTGCGGCTCGAGGTCGCCCCGCAGTCGGTCGCCGCCTTGGAGCGGGCTTTGGTTGGCCTCGCCGGCATGACCGTGATTGTTCAGCACACCGCACAAGAGGCGGCGCCCGTTGGCCAAGCGGCGACGATTGAACTGACCGGCGCTGATCATCCCGGCATCGTGCGCGATATCTCAGGCGTGTTGGCCGCGCGCGGCGTATCGATCGACGCGCTGGAGACGGAGATCTTCGCCGGCTCCATGTCGGGCCAGGCGATGTTCAAGGCGGTCGCCAAGGTGATCATCCCGCCGTCGGTTGACCTCACCGCGCTGCAAGACACGCTTCAAGACCTCGCCCTCGACATCATGGCGGAGATCAAGCTGAAGCAAGTATGATGTATTTTCTTAAGGAAAACTATTTTATCAACTGAATTACAAGACTACTTTTTGTAAATTTCGATACTGACTCTCGCAATTCTGTGCAATTTGAAATATATCCATGAAGATATTTTACAAAGTCGTATGCATAACTTTTACCCAAACTGTCAGTTCGATCCCGTAACAAGACCTCAAACCAATAACCATCGCTGCAGTCAACAGTATACAAAGGATTTCGAATAATTATAACACAATCGAGGAACGGAAGCTTATCTCTTTCATTGCCCTCCGCTCCCATTTTCCGCCAAATGAAAAATGAAGTTGATAAAATTGAAGTCATTTCAGCAGAATTGTCTGAGACAATAGCAATTTTTAGTTGATCATTTTTTTGTATTATACTTGTGTATTTTCTAAATTTATCATTTGCATCTCTCAAGCTTTGTAGAATTCCATCATATATGGCATCACTAATCTGCCTATTAGCCTGATCCGGGTTGGGATATTGTTTAATTATTTTGGCCAAGGGAACCTGTCCCATAAAATTTACAGTAAAATTTTGTTGTCTTGAAATATTCTCAATGCTTTTTGCAATTATCTTCTGAATATCGGCATTCCTTGTTTTGCGCTCGACTAACACTGCACCGCCATAAAGTGCGTGATCCGGTGCCTTGTAGTTACTTCCATCCACATTGAAATTATTCTCATCAGGCTTCTCGTGGTTAGGAAACAAGCTCTCGATAGCTAGTGCAACAAAAGCATCTATATCCAAGTTGCTCGACATATCTGGATATACTCGTCAAATCAACGATTTGCGTATAACGGAATTAATCTCTAGCTGTTTGCTAAGCATGTTGCAACAAATTTTGTTAAAGCTAAGGCGTTACACTATAGTGTTACAAACGCTCGATCACTCGAGTCAGATGAGCGTCGACCGCGTGGGGCAGGACGGCGGCGGCGCGGATGAGTTCGTCGAAGCGGTCGGAGAAGATGCGTACGTGCTCGATGGCGGTGAAAACGAGATAGCGCCCGCCAATATAGACCGCTGCGCGCTTGGTGCCGAAGACGGAGAACGGCACCGCGATCGTCTGGCGTTGGTCATAGAGATAGAGCCGCAGGCCCGGATAAAGCTGCCGGACGAGATCGCGCAGGTGCGTGAGCGCCGCGCGGCGCACCGGCAGCGGTAGCCCTCGCCAAGGGCCGGCGGCCTCCGCGAACACCTCAAGGTTCTGCAGCGCGAACGCGGCCTCGATCTCGGTGTCGGGCTCGCGGCACACGGCCAACCGTTCGGCGGCAATGCGCACGGCGCGATCAGGCTCGACCGTCATGGCGGCCTGATACTCAAAGCGCAGCACGTCGGGCGTCTTGAGAAAATCGGGGAAGGTCGACGGCACGGTCTTGACCCGAAAGCCGGCTGCCTCGCGCAACCAATCGACGAACCGGTCGTCGCCCGGCGCCCGGGTCGGCGCGACCTGCAGCACGCTTTCGATGATCGCCGCGCCGATGCGGTCCGAATCAGACAGGCCGAGCAACCAATCGACCGATACGCGAGCGTGGCTGGCGATCGCCACCAGCGTCTCTGCCCGTGGCAGGCGCGTGGCTTTTTCATCGAGGAGTTGGGACAAGGTGGAGCGGTCGATGCCGGCCGCGCGCGCGAACGCTGAGGCGCTGCCGCCCGAGCGTTCAATCAACAAGGCAAGCCGTTCGTGGAACCGATCCAGCGGGCGAGATGTCGGCATGAGTGCCCCTGTTTGGTGATAACTCACAACACCTGTCTTGTTTACACATATAACGAAGCTTATCTGCCGCATACAAGGGCATTTGCCCTACAACACGCGTTGTTGCGCGTGGGACAAACTGCTAGTGATTTCAAAGCCGTCGTCTGCGGCGCTGAAGTTCGGGCCTCCTCCTTCATGTCCACATACGATATCGACGGATCCATTGATCGGGCGGACCGCGCCGCACGCGCCGCCCGTTCGCGGCAACGGGTTGCGGTGGAGTGGCCGACGCTCGCCCTGGCGCTGGGGCTTTATGCGAGCTGGCTGGTGTTGATCGCTTTAGCTGCGCACGTCTCGCTTTGGATCATTGCCCCGCTGACCGCCATCGTGGTGGCTTGGCAGTCCTCGCTGCAACACGAAATCCTGCACGGCCATCCGACCCGGTCCCGGCGGGTCAATCGGTGGCTCGGTATGGTGCCGCTGACGCTGTGGCTGCCCTATGAGCGCTACAAGCAGACGCACTTGCAACACCACGTCGACGAACGCCTGACAGACCCGCTTGATGACCCTGAAAGCCGCTATGTGACGCCCGAAGACTGGGCGCGTCTCAGCCCGCTCGGCCGGGCCATCTTGAAAGCGCAGGCGACGCTGGCTGGCCGGCTCATCATTGGCCCGTTTTGGGCGATTGGCCGGTTCTGGCTCAATGAGGCCGACCGCGTGATTGACGGTGAGCCGGGCGCCCGGCGGATTTGGCTCGAACACGCGCTGTGGTGCGTGCCGGTGATCGCCTACATCGTGTTCGTCGGGAACCTGCCGATTTGGCTCTACGTCTTGACCATCGCGGTGCCGGCCACGTCGATCATGCTGATCCGGTCGTTTTGCGAGCACAAGGCGGTGCCGGGTGTTCGCGAGCGCGTGGCGATCGTGGAAAATGCGCGCATCCTGGGTCCGATCTTCCTGTTCAATAACCTGCATTCGCTGCACCACGAAGACCCGACCATTCCGTGGTACCGCTACCCAGCCTATTATCGGGCAAACCGGGAGCGGCTGATCGCGGAGAATGGCGGGCTTGTCTATGACAGCTACCTCGATATCGCGCGGCGCTTCCTCTTCAAGCCGCACGATCAAGTCGAGCACCCCATGGGCCGCATCTCGCGTGAGCCGTGACCGGTCTTGGTCTAAGGGCGCTCAACGAACATTGATCCCGTATGCCGCGTGCTTTAAGCCGGCACCGAGTAACCCGCTTCGCGCGCCGCGCGGTCGCGGGCGGCGGTGATGGCGAAGTCGCCGATATCCACGGGCGCAAAGCCGGCCAAGCCGAGGGGATCGCGATAAGCGCCGAACCAGGGCCGCGTTGCGGCGGCGGCAAATGCGGCCTTCAGCGCCATGACGGCGTCGACCGGCAAGCTGGGCGCTGCGACGATGGCCGGCATGGGGGCGAGTGCGGTGTGATCAATCACGCGGACGCCGGCGGTCAGTTCGGGGCGATGGCGGGCGATCAAAAGGTGCCAATAGGCATCGAGCGGCCCGATATCGATCGTGCCATCAAGAACGCAATCCAAGATCTTGCGCGCGGTCACCAACGAGCCCACTGAGCGGGCATACAGCTTCGGCCGCGTCGACGACCGGTAGCCCAACAGGTGATAGCGCAGCGCGTTAAAGCCCGACTGGGAGTGCTCCACCGTCCAGCCGACCACATGACCGAACGTATCCTCCAGTCGCTTGAAGGGGGCGTCGGCGCGCACAATCAGGTCGGAGCGATAG
>CALSBD010000315.1:0-4699 GCA_943373055.1 Rhizobium sp. Q54 | reverse complement strand
TGATAGAAAATTGTATCGGCTCAGAAAGTATATTGTTAACCATCTTTGCGCGAGTTCGCTCGCAGACAACAACCTTCATAATTGACGCTTTCAGATTATCACACTACAATGCAACCAACGATGATCGGGACACAAGGGTAATGAGTGCGCATCAATCAATGCTAAAGTTTGGCAAAACCGCCAAAATTTTACTATTAGGTAGCATTCTAATGGCTTTAATTGAGATCGGATCTCAATATTTGGAAGTTATTCTCCTAAAAAACATCGTCAATGGCCACTTCGAGACTCGCCAATTGATGATGAAAGCAGTAGAAAACAATGATTATCGACAGAAGATTATTAGTTATTTCGCACTTGGTTTGTTTTTTATTACTTCTGTCTATTTCTGCCTTTGGATATATTATGCGAACAAGAGCGCCCGCACACTTGGAGCACAAGGCCTAAGCAATTCGCCCGGCTGGGCCATTGGCTGGTTTTTTGTCCCCATCGTAAATCTTTGGAAGTCGTATCAGGCGATGTCTGAACTCTGGCGCGCAAGTAAGCAGCCACTGAATTGGCAGGATACAAATACTGATTGGATTATCCCGATTTGGTGGGGCTTTTGGATAGTCAACGGTTCGCTGGCTCAAGTATCATTTCGACGAGCATTGGCAGCGGAAACCATTGATGAAATGACTATTGCGGGCATGCTTTCGATGGCTTCGGCCGCTGTATACATTCCTTCGTTGATCATCGCGATAAAGTTGATCACTCTCATCACAAGCCATCAGCTTGCGCAGAGGGAGTTGGTACCCTCCAAAACTGAAACTCAATTTTCCGAGAGCGGAGCCGTAGTTCACGTGGGACCGGCGGCGACTTAAACGACATCGCTGCCGGGGTTTTTTAGGCATACTAGCGCTAAGTATCGCCGCTTCCGCTAATCCCCACCTTGACACCACCTCCGATCAGTTCAAAACACCCCCATGTGCGCCGCCTGCCCGCCTCCACCGCCTGAAAAGCCGGTCCCCGGACATCTGTGGCCGGCGATATTCTTGTTGCGCGTGTATCGCTATTCGCTGTCGTCGCTGATGGGCCGGCAGTGCCGCTATTTGCCCACGTGCTCGGAATACACCGAGGATGCCATGCGGCGGTTTGGGTTTTGGGCGGGGTTTTGGATCGGACTCGCGCGCATTCTGCGCTGTCATCCATGGGGCGCATCGGGGCTTGATCCCATCCCCGACGAATTGCCCCCGCGCGCCCGCTGGTATATGCCCTGGCGCTATGGCCGGTGGACTGGCCGCCACATCACGACAACGTTTTGACCGCCGTATCGGTCGGCACGCGCCGTGATCCATCCGCGCTTGGGGCCCCTGCCCCGGCCAACACACCTGAAACCGATGGCTTACCCGGGCAGTGGCCGGGAGTGAGCCGGGAGACCTGACATGACAGCCCCTGTCCGCTTGACCTTTCCCGATGGCGCCGTGCGCGAGTTTCCCGCCGGCTCGACCGGCCGCGATGTGGCCGAATCCATCGCCAAGTCGCTCGCCAAGAGCGCCGTTGCCATGACGCTCGATGGCAACTTGACCGACCTGTCGGACCCCATCGTCCGTGACGCCGCCATCACCTTCGTCAAGCGCGAGGATGCCGCCGCCCTCGAGCTCATTCGCCACGACTGCGCCCACGTGTTGGCCGAGGCCGTGCAAGAGTTGTTTCCAGGTACGCAAGTCACCATCGGTCCGGTGATCGAAAACGGCTTCTATTACGATTTTTATCGCACCGACGCGGCCGGCGCGCCCAAGCCGTTCACGATCGAAGAACTGCCGACCATTGAAGCCAAGATGCGCGAGATCATCGCCCGCAACGCCGCCTTCACGAAGGAGGTGTGGTCGCGCGACGAAGCCAAGCGCGTGTTCGCTGAAAAAGGCGAGGCGTTCAAGGTCGAGCTCGTCGACATGATCCCGGCGGATCAGTCGATCAAGATCTACCGGCAAGGCACTTGGTTTGACCTGTGCCGCGGCCCGCACATGGCCTCCGTCGGCCCGGTCGGCACCGCCTTCAAGCTCATGAAGGTGGCTGGCGCTTACTGGCGCGGCGATTCCTCGCGCCAAATGCTCTCGCGTATCTATGGCACTGCCTGGGCCAAGCAATCCGATCTCGACGCCTACATCACCATGCTCGCTGAAGCCGAGAAGCGCGATCATCGCAAGCTCGGTCGTGAGATGGACCTCTTCCACTTCCAGGAAGAAGGCCCCGGCGTTGTGTTCTGGCACTCAAAGGGCTGGTCGATCTTCCAGTCGCTGGTGGCCTATATGCGCCGACGCCTGGCGGGCGACTATCAAGAGGTCAACGCGCCGCAAGTGCTTGATAAGGTGATGTGGGAGATCTCGGGCCACTGGGGTTGGTACAAGGAGAACATGTTCGGCGTGCAGTCGGCCGGCGAAGCTGCACAAGAAGAAGACAAGCGCATGTTCGCCCTCAAGCCGATGAACTGCCCCGGTCACTTGCAGATCTTCAAGCACGGCCTGAAGTCCTATCGTGACCTGCCGTTGCGAATGGCCGAGTTCGGTGTTGTTCACCGCTACGAAGCCTCGGGCGCCATGCACGGTCTCATGCGTGTGCGCGGCTTCACACAGGATGACGCGCATATCTTCTGCACCGAGGATCAGCTCGCCGACGAGTGCCTCAAGATCAACGACTTGATCCTGTCCGTCTATGCGGATTTCGGCTTCGATGAGATCGTCGTCAAGCTGTCGACCCGCCCGGAAAAGCGCGTCGGCTCAGATGCCCTATGGGATCACGCCGAAGCCGTCATGATGGGGGTTCTGGAGCGCATCGCCGCCCAGTCGGGCGGGCGCATCAAGACCGCCATCAACCCGGGCGAAGGCGCGTTCTATGGGCCGAAGTTCGAGTATGTGTTGCGCGATGCCATCGGCCGCGACTGGCAGTGCGGCACCACCCAGGTCGACTTCAACCTGCCTGAACGGTTCGGCGCGTTCTATATCGACACCGACGGCGAGAAAAAGCAGCCCGTCATGGTCCACCGCGCCATCTGCGGCTCCATGGAGCGCTTCCTCGGCATCCTCATCGAAAACTACGCGGGCCACTTCCCGCTTTGGCTGGCGCCACAGCAGATCGTCGTCGCCACCATCACCCAGGACGCCGATGACTACGCGAAGGCCGTCGCCCGGAAGCTGACCGCACGGGGGCTGCGCGTGGAGACCGACCTGCGCAACGAGAAGATCAACTACAAGGTCCGTGAACACTCGCTCGCCAAGGTCCCCGTGATCCTCGTAGTCGGTCGCCGTGAAGCGGAGGAGGGCTCGGTCAACATGCGCCGCTTGGGCTCACAAAACCAGGTGTCGATGTCGCTTGCCGACGCCATCACCACCTTGGCCGACGAGGCCGTGCCGCCGGATACGAAGCGCGCCTTGGCCGAGGCCGCCTGACCGCATCCGTTGACGGAGACAGACCATGACCCGCGTGCGCGATCGTTTGGAATCGGTGTTGATCCGCTTGAGCGATCCCGCCGATCCCGGCGCACGCGCGGTCATCCACGTGAGCGAGGAGACAGCGCGCGCCGAAGCCGATGCGGCGGATGCGCGCGGGCGGGCGGGCCTGCGGCTTGGGCCCCTTGACGGGGCGCTGGTGTCCATCAAGGACCTGTTGGACGTGGCCGGCGAGACGACCACCGCCGGCTCGCAGTTTTATCGCCAGGTGGCCACAAAGGATGCCCCCGTGGTGGCCCGGCTGCGGGCGGCTGGCGCGGTGATTGTTGGCCGCACCAACCTGTCGGAATTCGCCTTCCACGGCATCGGCACCAATCCGCACTTTGGCACCCCGGCAAACCCGCTCGATCCGGCGCGCGTGCCGGGGGGGTCATCGTCGGGCGCGGCGGTGTCGGTTGCCACCGGCCTCGTCGATGTGGGAATTGGCACCGACACCGCCGGCTCCATCCGTGTCCCCGCCGCGTGGTGTGGCCTTGTCGGCTTCAAGCCGACCCAGGCGCGTGTACCGCGTGAGGGCTGTTTTCCCCTGTCGCAAACGCTCGATTCGATCGGGCCGCTCACCCGGTCCGTCGCCCTCGCTCGGGTGGCCGACGCGGTCTTGGCGGGCGACCCGATCGCGGCCGCTACGCCGGCCCGGCCCGTGGACGCGTTGCGGCTCGGCTTGCCGACGTCCTACGCGCTCGACAGCCTGGAGGCGCCGGTCAACACCGCGTTCCACTCCGCGCTCGATGGCCTCGGCCACGCCGGCGCGCGCATTGTTCCCGTCGACCTCTCGCCTGTCTCGCTGTTGGCGGAGGTCAACGCCAAGGGGGGCTTCTCGCCGGTGGAGGCGTTCGCCATTCACCGCGCTTATGTCGATGGGCCCGAACGCGATCGCTATGACCCGTTCGTGCTGTCGCGCGTTGAGCGCGGCCGCGGCGTTTTGGCGGCGGACTATCTGGATATGCTCGCCCGCCGCGCCGACGCCATGGCGGCCATGGACGCGCGCTTGGCGACCGTTGATGCCTTGGTGATGCCAACCGTCGCGCTCACCCCGCCGCGCTTTGACGAGATCGCCTCCATGGAGGTGTTCGGGCAAAAGAACATGCTCGCGCTGCGCAGCACCGTGCTCGCCAATTTCTTTGACCTGTGCGCGATCACCTTGCCGATCCCCAACACCGCCCTCCCCGTCGGTCTCATGCTGGTGGGTCGACGCGGCGCAGACGCCTCGATCC